>DEUU01000130.1:0-16738 GCA_002362735.1 Dehalococcoidia bacterium UBA3254 | reverse complement strand
TTCGATGCCGCCTGGAGATTCGACGTCAAAAACCACGATCGGTAATTTGTTTTCCATACACAAGGAAAAAGCGGTAGCATCCATAACTTTTAATCGCAAATTCAAAGCTTCGAGATGAGTCAGTTTATCAAATTTAATCGCGTTGCGGTCCTTTTGCGGATCCGCGCTGTAAATTCCATCGACATGATTTTTTGCCATTAACAGGACTTCGGCTTCAATTTCAATAGCCCGGAGAGCTGCAGCGGTATCCGTAGTCATGTAAGGATTACCGGTCCCGGCAGCAAAAATCACAACCCGGTTTTTTTCCAGATGGCGAATCGCCCGGCGCCGGATAAACATTTCAGCCACCTGCTGGATAACAATTGCAGATTGGGTGCGAGTGATGACGCCTATTTTTTCCAGAGCATCCTGGAGGGCCATGGCGTTAATCACGGTTGCCAGCATCCCGGCATAGTCGGCGGTAACACGATCCATACCATTCCGGGCAAATTGCTCTCCCCTCCAGAAATTTCCTCCTCCCACAACTACCGCCATCCCTATTCCCATTTCGTATACGTTTTTAATCTGCCCCGCTATGCGATTTAATATCTGTGAATCAATACCGAATTCCGATTTCCCGGCGAAGGCTTCCCCGGAAAGTTTGAGGAGGACACGCTTGTATTTTTTAGTCGTCATCGTCCCTTTTCACTTAATAATTTTAATCTATTATAGCACAAAAAAAGACCGCCACTCCGGTTGAAATGACGGTCTTCAAACGAAATATTTAGCTTTATTTACCCAGTTCGAATCTAACAAACCGGCTGATCACAATATTTTCACCGGTTTTAGCTATAAGCTCGGTAACAACATCCTGAATGTTCTTGGTCGGGTCTTTAATGTAAGGTTGAAGCAGGAGACAGACATTCTGGAAATCGACCTCTACGCCCGTGGGGCACTCATTTTTCGAAAGATATTCCGGAGCCATGGCGGCAACCTGCATGGCCACATTATGGGCCAGATCCTGAAATTCAGGAGTGCGGGCAACGAAGTCAGTCTCACAATTGACTTCTACCAGTGAACCGATACGTCCTCCCCCGTGAATATAGGAGGCAACCAGACCCTGTTTCGCAACGCGCCCGACGGTTTTCTGCGCTTTCACGAAGCCTTGCTTTTTCAAAATTTCCAGCGCCCTGGCTTTATCACCACTGGTTTCTTTTAAAGCATTCCGACAATCCATGATACCGGCGCCAGACTCTTGTCTTAATTCTTTGATTTGTTCAGTTGTAATATCCAAATTATCCCCCAAATATTTTATTCATCAGGAACATCAATATCCGCTTCGTCGGCTACAACCGGAGTTTCTACCCTGGCTGGAGCCACAGCCGCCGCTTCCGCAGCCGCCGCTTCTTCCTCTTTCGGTACAATGACCTGAATGCCTTTACCTTCAATCACGGCATCCGCAATTTTAGAACAGATTAGCTTGACAGCCCGAATAGCATCATCATTCGCCGGAATAATAACATCCAGTTCATCCGGGTTACAGTTGGTATCGCAAATTGCGACTACCGATATACCTACCCGGTTAGCTTCCATTAAAGCGATTTTATCCTTCGTCGGATCTACGATGAACAGGGCACTCGGTAGTCTGGTCATCTCTTTAATTCCACCCAACTGGCGGTTCAAACGGACAATCTCCTCATCCAGTTTAGAGGCTTCCTTCTTAGGTAGACGGCTGAATTCACCCTTGGCCTTCTGGTCTTCCAAACGTACCAGATGGTCAATTCGGGACTGGATCGTGCTGAAGTTTGTAAGCGTACCACCCAGCCAGCGAATGTTAACGTAGTGCATTCCGCAGCGTTTCGCCTCGCTCTCTACGGATTCCTGGGCTTGCTTCTTGGTACCTACAAAAAGAATGGTACCTCCGTCCGCCACGACCTGCTTGATAAATTCCTGAGCTTTAACGAGCAACTTGACCGTTTGCTCCAGGTCTATGATATGAATGCCATTGCGCTTGGTGAAAATGTATTTCTTCATTCTGGGATGCCAACCGCTGGCCTGGTGACCGAAATGAGCACCGGATTCCAATAATTGTTTTATCGAACTGGTATCTGCCAAAATAATTCCCTCTCTAGTCTTATTTTTTCACAACTAATTAAGCAGTATAACACAAGCGGTTCGGCATGGCAAGAATTTATTTTGATGTATGAATTTATATAGTACAATACCGATCCACAACCCGTTTTTATTCCTGTGTAGTAACATGAATACGGGAGCTACTTTTGCAACGGAGGTAATAACGAAATGAAATACTGGATTCTTACTCTGGTCGTAATTATATTAGCGATAGGTACCGTTACGATGGGAGTTTTATATTCTCAGCAAAGCAACCAGATTAGCGCTTTACAGAAGGACGTCACAACCCTAAAAAATAGTATTAATAATCTCCAGTTAATTCCTGTGGGACCTATTCCCTCAGCCACGGTCGCCCAGGTTCCAGGCCAAACTGCGGTTCAGCCACCTACACAATCTTCATTAAATCAAGTCACTAACCTGGCCTCCCAATACACACCTTTAGTAGTCAGAATTGATGTTACCGGCCGTGGATTCCAGGCCGCCGGTTCCGGTTTCATTATCGACAGCACCGGGTATGTCCTGACCAATCAACATGTGATAGACCAGACAAACAGCATTAACGTGACTCTGAGTAACGGCCAACAGCATAGTGCCACCGTGACTGCTTCTGATTCCAATCTTGACCTGGCTATACTTAAGTTAAGCGGAAATCTGACAAATTTGCCAACTGTAACTTTAGGCACGGCAGGTGATATTGTGGTCGGAGAGGATGTGATAGCCATGGGCTTCCCGCTGGGGACTGATCTTCCGGGGCCCGTTTCCATTACCCGCGGTATCATTTCGGCTCAACGGACTCTGGACAACAGTCAATACATCCAAACGGACGTTACTATCAATCCGGGTAACAGCGGAGGATGTCTGATTACTATGAGCGGCAGGGTCATTGGCGTGACCACGGCTGGAGTGGTGCCACCCGGTGTCGATGCAGAGAACATCGGTCTGGCAGTCCCGGTGACGACTTTCCAGCCCTACATTCAAAATAACTTGAAGAAATAAATTCTGATAGTTTTTCTAAATCGATATCCTGTCAAAGGCAAAATCCGGGCGTGGCTTTTGATACGTTGACATGCTTTAAGCTAAAGACCTAAAATTAACCCAAAATTATAAAATACTATAGCTTTGACATTGATTTTTCTCTGGCTGCCAACCAGATCCGGGAAATCATGCATGACTACAGAGGAGAAACAATATGATCACCAGTTATAAATCCGCCAAAATCACTGAACCTGCCCCGGGAATCGCGAGACGAGTCCTGGCGAACAGCCCTGAGATCATGCTCACGGAACACACTCTCCAAAAGGGGTCTATCCTGCCCGAACACCGGCACTCTAACATACAACTGGTATACGTTGTATCCGGACAATTTGTAATTGAGATGAACGGCAATAATTTTACCGCTGTAAAAGGGGACAGCTTCGTTATTCCATCCAGTTCAGCCCACAAAGTGACCGCCCTGGCAGACTCAGTGGTACTGGATATTTTTACCCCCGCCAGACAGGACTACCTTTAGTTAATACCTCCTCAAGGGATTTTAGAAAGTTCTGAATAAAGCTTAAGGCGTTTCTAAAGCGGTATTGAAGAAGCCGGTAATTCTGTTGATATATTCTTGCGGCCTCATTTTATAGGATTGGGTGTGATGAGCTTCAGGGACGATCCAAAGGCTGTTCAGCGAGTTTTGTGACGCAGCGTATAATTTGCAAGCGTGCGATACCGGTATTACTTCATCTGCCCCGCCATGGATAAATAGAATTGGCTTCTTGCCGATTTCAGGTACGGCCTCAACCGGACGGATGGCCGCAAAATCGACCCCAAACATAACTTTAATCATTAATAATATCGGATTAAGGAAAACCGAAGGGGCGTGGGTACGCTTCGCAAACTCTGGAGCCATCATATCATTCAAGTCGGCAAAGCTGCTGTCAGATACAATCGCGTCGATTTCAGGGTCCTCTGCTCCGGCTAAAAGCGCTGTAACGGCACCCAGAGAGAAGCCCAGTACTCCAATGCGAGTGAAACCGCGCATCCTGGAATAAGTGACGGCTCCCTCCAGGTCTCTTTTTTCCAGATAACCGCCGCCTACGCTATTTCCATCCGATTCCCCATAACCTCGAAGATCGAACAACAAAACGTTATCGCCGTTTTTCACCAGCTCAGCAGCGATATTGAGAGTGCCGATAGAAGGGTCATTACGGTTATAGCCATTACCATGCACTATAATAATCACCGAATGACTATCTTTAACCGGTAGAAGCCAGCCTCGCAGTATCAGGTTTCTGTCCAGACTCGGAAAAGAGATATTTTCGAAAGCAATCCCGAATGCCTCTGGATTTTCGGACAGCGGGACTCGGGTGGTTCTGGTCATTGAATAGCCGAGGTACCCGGAAATTCCTACAAAAATAACCGCTATCGCCAGGACCGCCATCAGTCCGATCTTGATCCATTTTTTCATTTTGAAGAACTTCTCCGCCATACCGGCTCAGGTTAAACAGGAAACGCTTTGTTTAACGCTATCTTAAAACCAGCCGGTACGGCTGTCAATTAAACTCAAAACCCTATGATATACTCTAATTAAGGGTGATGCCTGTATTTACCCACTGAGAGAAGCCCATGCTGCAAGATATTAAAATTATTGACTTTGGCGTTGTAAACAGCTATTTGATACAAAATGATACCGGTTGGATCATGGTGGATACCGGAATTCGCCGAAAGCGCTCCGCACTACTTAGAGAACTCGAAGCAACGGGGTGCAAGCCTGGCAGCCTTAAACTTATCATCCTGACACACGGAGACTATGACCATGCCGGAAATGCGGCTTTTCTCAGAAAGAATTACCGCACAAAAATAGCGATGCACCAGGATGAATCAGCCGTAGTCGAAAAAGGGGACATGGTCCTGAGCCGAAATAACCGGCCTTTATTCTCTAAAACCATTTCCAGAATTATGCTAAAGGTAATTCTCCCTTTTATGAGGTTTGGAAAATTCGAGAGATTTAAACCCGATCTTTTTATCGGCGATGGATACGACCTCTCCGCGTATGGAATCGAGGCAAAAATTCTTTACCTTCCCGGACATTCCAGCGGCTCAATCGGTATTCTGACGGCCGATGGAAACCTTTTTTGCGGAGATTTTGTGATTAACGGAGACAAACCGGGCCTCAATTACATTACTGCTGATCCGGTTGCCGCCAATACCAGCATCGAAAAATTAAGAAATCTTAAAATTAATACAGTATATCCAGGACATGGGAAGCCTTTTCCGATGGAAAGTTTCATTAAAGAAATTGATAAATCTAATTGACCTCTTAAAAATAAGAGGTCAATTAGAAAGACTGTTTCCAGGAAGATATTACGAAGGTATAATGCCGTGCTTTTTCTGCGGTCGAGCTTCCACTTTTCCAATATGGGCTTCCAAAGCAGAAATCAGACGCGTCCGGGTATCAGCCGGGTTGATCACATCATCTACATGCAGGTGTGTGGCGGCTAAATAGGGGTTAGCAAACTGCTTCCGATAATCCGCAACTTTTTCTTTCAGCAGAGCCTGCGGATCCGCAGCTTTTTCCAGTTCCCGATGATAAATAATAGGGGCAGCCCCTTCAGGACCCATGACTGCCAGTTCACTGTTAGGCCAGGCCATCACCACATCTGCTCCCAGCCCGCGGCTGCACATTCCGATGAAAGCCCCACCGTAAGCCTTGCGAATAACCACGGTCAGTTTAGGCACAGTAGCTTCGGAATAGGCAAAGAGCATTTTCGCCCCATGACGAATAATACCCCCCCATTCCTGGGCGGTCCCCGGCAGATATCCAGGAACATCTACGATGGTGACTAGCGGGATGTTGAAGGCATCGCAAAAACGAATGAACCGGGAGGCTTTATCGCTGGAATCGATATCCAGACAACCCGCCCTGGAATTCGGCTGATTGGCAATAATCCCGACGCTGTGACCATTTAACCGCGAAAAACAGGTAATAATATTGTTAGCCCAATTTGGAAATAACTCGAAATAATTTTTGGTTCCGTCCGATTTCTGATCGAAAACCCGTTCGATAATTTTATGCATATCATAAGGCTTCTCCGGGCTGGACGGAACGATATCAAATAATTCTGCATCCAACCGGTCAGCTTTATCTCCCCAATCTACCCGGAGCGGTTTTTCCCGGTTGCTCTGGGGCAAATAGCTCAGGAGTTCTTTAATATTGGAGATACATTCCTGCTCATTGTTTTCTGAACGGCAACAGACACCGGCCTTTCGCTGAACGGCGTTAGCACCGCCCAATTCATCCTCGGTTACTTCCTGGCTTAATACCGCCCGAACTACTCTGGGACCGGTGATAAAAGCATAACTGGAGCCCTTTACCATAAAAACAAAGTCCATCAAGGCCGGAGAATAGACTGCCCCCCCGGCACAAGGCCCCACGATGGCGCAAATCTGAGGAATCACTCCGGAAGCCAGCGTGTTACGGTAAAATATATCGCCAAAACCAGCCAAAGCATCAACTCCATCCTGGATCCTGGCACCGCCCGAATCGTTGATGCCGATCACCGGACAGCCGATTTTCATCGCCTCATCCAGACACATACAAATTTTCTCCGCATGGATCTCAGCCAGGGTTCCACCCTGGGTAGTGAAATCCTGGGAATAAACGTAAACGGTCCTTCCATTGATTTGCCCATATCCGGTTACAACAGCATCGGCGGGTGCTTCTTCCGGACGGCAGGAGCCTCGGCTGGCGCCGAAAGCCCATAATTCATGGAATGTCCCTTTATCCATTAACAGATCTATCCGTTCACGAGCTGTGAGTTTATTCTTTTTTCTCTGGCTGGCAACACGGTCAGGACCGCCCATCTCACGGATTTTCTGCCGCCGTGCTTCCAGATTGGCTAACTGAGCTTGCTTTTTCAGTTGTTCTTCGTCCACTTAGTCCTCCATGAATTCGATCAACACCTTGCTGTCCTTGGGAATAACATAGGCAAATTGGCGGCCAGTAGGCAGCACTACCGGTTTCTCGTGAATTAAAGTTCCGCCTTCCTTCTTTACGGCATTCAAAGCTTCAAGGATATTGTCTACATTAATAGCGTAGTGATGGATATTATCCGCCTGTTTGTCGGCATATTTAAAGAGCAGGTCCTGGGAACTCAAAAATTGTATTAGCTCAATTTTACTGCCTTTGGTACGTATCGTAGCAATCTTTGCCATTCCGGGGATTTCCATAGCATCTATATCCTTCGAATTAATCCCCAGCACTCCAGTATAAAATTTCAATGTCTCATCCAGGTTTTTTACGGTGATCCCAATATGCTCTACCTGTTCAACTTTCATTTTAACCTCCTGACCTTATTCCATATAATATCACAGGCATCTCCTCAATTAACATTATCCGGGATATAAAACTCGGCGGTGCTCATACCCTCGACACCGCCGATGTTTAAACCTGCATCACGCCGATCAAAAGAGAGCCCCTGCCGAATTTACAACGGCAGGCTGCCCGTTTTCCCCAAATAGAAATCTTCGTTAATGCTCATTCTATAAGTGCTTTTAATGGCTGTCAAATACCTGTAAGCCACCGTCTCGTAAGGCTTCCTTTTTGACCATGTTTGTCGTCGCTAAATCTCGCATGTTAAACTAGATTAGAAGGTAATTAATAATGAGAATTTTAGTTTCGAATGACGACGGCATCTACGCCGAGGGCATCTGGATACTCGCCCAAGAGTTAAGTAAAATCGCCGAGGTTATTATTGTGGCTCCGGACCGTGAGCAAAGTGCGGTGGGCACGGCGGTCAGTTTAAGAAAACCCCTCAGGGTTCAGAAGATCATTCCTCTCCACCGCGGCATAGAGGCTTACTCAGTGGAAGGAACTCCCTCCGATAGTGTTATTGTGGGTCTGGGAAAAGTAATTTCTGAAAAAGTTGACCTGGTAATTTCCGGAATCAATCAGGGTTCCAACATGGGAGAAGATGTTTTGATTTCCGGGACAGTGGGTGCCGCTCTGGCCGCATATTTGCGAGGATTTCCCGCCTTTGCTGTATCCTGCGATAATGAAAACTGGAAAGAGCCTTATCTCAAGGGAGTAGCTACATTCACAGCTTTATTAACGAAACGCCTTGAAAAAAGTCCGATTCCTCCCGGCCTCTTCCTTAACGTGAACATGCCCAATTTGCCTCTAAACGAGGTTAAAGGAATCAAAATAACCAGCCTGGCGCATAAAAGCCATGTTAATACGGTTGAAGAGGGTCACGATGGAAAACGGGCTTATTATATGCTTTTGAGGGAGTCAGTCAACCACCAGGTGGACAAGCGCAGTGATATTTGGGCAACAAGTCAAGGAAATATCTCCATTACGCCGCTGCATCTCTTTTTGAACGACCGCATTCCTCAGGCTTTTCTGCAAAATTTGACTTCGGGATTGCTGGAAGAGTTTAAGAGTAATTGATTATTATCTTGCAAGGAACATTTTCTCTGTCTTTGCGAGGAGCGTTTTTCCTGTCTTTGCGGGGATCTCAACTCCTTCCGAAGCAATTCCTGAGCTTATTTTAAATCTACGCAGGGAGATGGCTTCGTCGCTACGCTCCTCGCAAAGGCAAGACTATTTTAGCTACAAATATCTTCATACAGGTCTTTCCAATCCGGATTCATCCCCTGAATTAAATCCAATTTCTTCTGTCTTGAACCACCTTTGATCTGTTTTTCTCGGCTAATAGCATAATAAGAATCTTCGGCCACTTCATAATAAACAAGTTTATTAATATTATAGAAATTCGTAAAACCTGGAACTATCTTGTTGTTGTGTTCAAATACTCTTATTTGGAGATTGTTGGTTACTCCAGTATAGAGAACAGTATTATACTTATTGGTCATAATATAGACGTGAAATTGTTTATTCATTTGCTTTAAGAATTATTTCGTCAGGATGATTTCTCCAATGATACCCTTGTTATTCTTCTTTAAGTTTTTTCACGGAAAGCATCGGATATGAAGAAGTGATTTCTCTCAACGCTTCAAGCTTGTGCCGTAAATCCGCATTCAAATAACCGGCTTCGATCATATCTTTTACCAGCGAAGAATCGAATTTAAGCACCCTCGGCCAGAGGCCGGCCGGTTCCAGAAGTGCTTTAACCTTTTCTTCGGCGAACCCGGTCCGCTCTATATTCTTATAATTTAAAGAACAGCTCTGTCCATAAAGGCGCTGATATCCGTTGTGCTCACAATATTGCCAAATTATTTGCCTTAATGCGTCCAGTTGAGCCTCTATTTCTTTTTTCTGATCCTGCAAAGCTGCGTACTGTTCCACCGCTTCGCTGGCGCTTTTTCCGGTTAAAATTCCTTCAGGCGCTGTCTGGACCGGTTCATTCTGAACGTATCGATGCTTTCGGTAAGGGCAATGCTCAGGGAAATCGCAGTAGTCGCAAAGAGAATTTTCCGTAGCTGGAAATACCTCCCGGTTGATGCCTTCGGCTACCTTTAACACAATCTGGCGGGCTTCTTCCAGAGTTTCTGGTTTCCGGCCATCACAACTGCAAGGAGTATTACTCCGGAGATGATATAGAGTCAGCTTTTTGACGGGCAATTTCCACATTGTTTCGACGGCCAGTTGATAAAAGGTCAACTGAAGGTCATGGTCCAACTGGTCCGCGGTAAAAAGATTCTGGCTGGTCTTATAGTCTATGATCGAGACCCCGTTATCCAGTTTATCCACGCGATCGATTTTCCCACCCAGGACGACGCCATTGATATTCACACTAAATTTATGCTCTACCGCCAAAGGCATCCGGAAACCTTCCGAGTGGATTTTCCAAAAATCCGTCAATAATTTTTTACCGTAGTCCTTGTACTGCTGCTCTTGTTCTGGATTTTCATAACCGTCTGATATCCAGTTTCTCTCGTAGAATTGAAAAATCCTTTCCAGTGTTGGAGGCGGAGGTACGGGAACTTTAAAAAAATATTCTGCACACTGGTGGATAATATCACCAAAACTCAAATAAAATCTTTCTTTTGGTTTTAATCTATCAATATATTGGAGTTTATACCACAGAGGACAGGTCAGGTAGCGGGAAATCTGAGAATAGCTTAACGGCCTCATAGCTTACTCCCTTCGATTATCTTTAGATAGGTATTGTATAACTATTTGGGCCTTATCTCAATTTGCTGATTGAGTCAAGAATATCTTTTATTTTTTCAGGAGTTAACTTTAGTCTCCTGGCTATTTTTGAAGGAGCCAATTTTCTTCCGGTGACGAAACCATGATGGAGTAAAAATATCTGCTGGCCGAGTTCGGGGACCTTCTCCTCATCTAAACGTATCAAATCTACGATGTCTTCCGGCTGAGTCGCCAGAGTCCGCGAAGTTGAGGATTCATCCAGCAGAGCCCGAGCGTAGTCCTCTCGAGCTTTTTCCGGATATCCCAGGTGTTCATAAGCAATTGCCCGATTATAAAAAACGCGGGCGTTTACCGGATATATCTGGATTGCCCGGGTGTATTGTTTCAGAGCTCCGGCATAATCGCCTGCCTTAAGAGATCGATTGCCTTCGATATACAGAGTGATGGCATTTACAGCGTAGTCAGGCAAATAACTGATGTCCTCTGCTTCTCTAATAGATTCATAATCTATGTCCTCAATCTGCCATTTATTTCCCCTTTTTACATTCATCCCCAACCTTTGATGATGAATGTTCGTCGATCCATACCAGAAATCGACAATCTGTCTGCTTCCCCCAGCCAATCTGACCAGGGTGACGGTATGGGGCACATTCATTCCTCGAATATCCGTGATTACTTCAACTACACCCAGATCAAGACCGCAACATCTTCCCAGCACTGTAAAAAGCTTGGCGTACCCAAGACAATCTGCCTTTCCGTTATCCAGCACTTCTGTTAATTTGTAAATGCGGCCTCGCTTAATATTCAATCGGATCAACACATAAATCCAGTCAACCAGCAATTTTTCAAACCTGCTTCGGGCACGAACGTTAATTACGTCTTTCAGCTTGCCTTTCAACTGTCGACACCGATTCCAAAAATCTTTTTCCTCAGCATTTTCTATCAATGCATTCAGTCTTTCAGGCATGGCCGGCCGCTGCCAATGGTTGACCGCCTTAACCAGTCGGTCCGGTTCTGGAGAATCCAGAAATTGAAACGTCTTCCCGTTGATCATTAATATCCTCATCTCTCTTGCAAGGGGACCCCTTGCAAGAAGGCAGGGCGTCGAATCATCCATTTCCATTTTACGATTTATTTAATAAATAAAATTGTTTTTTCGTAGCCAGGAGCTATGCCCTGCAATAACTGCAGCCAGGACAAAATGCCAATCAGTTGAACCAGTACCTGGTCCAGCGACTTCCCGGCCGGCATTGGGAAAAAGATAAATCAAGAAAGATGAAGAAACTTGAAGCCCGCAGGTAAACCCACTACTATACAGAAATGGAGAGTTTATCGCCCTTAGTAGCTTTTACCGGCGGACTGTTGTCTCTACTTTCACCCTGCGTACTGCCGATGGTACCGGTCTATATTGCCAGCCTATCCGGACCGGAAATTTTACAATCCGGTTCGAGCAAACACCGGCTAACTATTTTCCTGCATTCTCTTTTTTTCGTGATTGGATTTTCCCTCGTTTTCATCATTCTGGGTACCGGAGCCGGGTTAATAGGGCAAACGATCAATCAGCATTTTTTAATAGTCCGCTGGATAGCTGGCAGTCTCATGAGTCTTTTTGGACTTTTTATGCTGGCAACTAATTGGATTCCCTGGTTGAATTTTGAGAAAAGGCTATCAACGAAATCCGGTATTACTGGAGGGTATCTGCGTTCTTTAATGATCGGTATTCTCTTCGCTCTGGCCTGGACTCCTTGCGTCGGACCGATACTAGGGGGAATACTCACCCTCGCCATGAATTCTGAATCCGCCTGGCGCGGCGGGTTGCTTTTAGCTTTTTATTCAGTTGGTTTAGGACTTCCATTCTTAATTATTGGTTTGGCTTTTGATTCACTGCGTCCCTGGCTTAAACGTATTAGCCGGTATTCAAGCTGGTTTTATACAATAAGCGGGCTGCTGCTGGTAGCCATTGGAATACTCATCTTAATCAATAAATTGAGTTGGTTTTCAATATAAATTAAGAGTAAAATGATATCAAGATTATTATGGCCAGATTAACCGGTATTATTCTAATTATTTTACTAACGATAGGAACTTCGGCTCTGGTAGGCTGTTCCAGCGGAGCCGATGCCCAATTGGCGATTAATAGTTCGGCGCCGGACTTCAAACTAAAAAATCTTGAGGGTCAGGCACTCTCTCTGAACAGCTTTCTGGGCAAGCCTGTTTTTTTGAATTTCTGGACAACCACCTGCGGCCCTTGCGTCAATGAAATGCCATATCTCCAGCAGATTCAAAATGACTGGGCAGCGAAAGGTCTGGTCATTTTGTCGATTAACCTGGGAGAAGACTCTCAAAGAGTGAAAAATTTTATCCAGAGTAATCAATACACATTTTCTGTTTTGCTTGACAGTCAATATGAAGTCGCTGGAAAATATAATGTACGATATACCCCGACGAGCGTTTTCGTCGACGCGAAAGGTAAAATTAAAGCAGCTATAATAGGAGCGTTTAAGAACAAAGCTTCTATAGAAAAAGAAATTGCAATACTTTTTCCATAGAGATTTAACAAAAAGGAGCATTAAATGGGAGATATTTTAAACGAAGCTTATGGGGTGGTCCAGTGCAAAGAGTGCCCCTGGTATAAGTCCTGTGTTATGCCAATGAGATTTACCGCAGAAGACCTTAAAAAACAACTGGAAACATCCGCGTTGGGAGTAAACCCGGCCACAAATGATATAGGTTTACAAAATCTGCTTTCCGGTATGGCTACCGCCGCTCAAAACTCTTTGCTGGAAGCCTGCCCGATATTCATCGAAAGGCTGCGTTCCAGTCCGAAACTGGCGCAAAAATTAAAACAAATAATGCAGAATTGGGGGAACGAAGAATAAAGTATGATCAACAATCAACTTGTCACGGTTTATCTGGGACTGGGTTCAAATTTGGAAGACCGCCGTCATAATCTTGACCAGGCAATCGATTTCCTCTCTGAAAGAATTAAAATTGAAAAGCTTTCCCCAATTTACGATACAGCCCCGGTGGGAAATCCCAATCAGCCGCGTTTTTTGAATATGGTCATCCAGGTCTCCACTCGTCTGTCTGCACCGACTTTGTTGTTTATGGCTAAAGGCATCGAAGCTAAGCTAGGAAGAGTCCCGATAGATACACCACGCCCGATCGATATTGATGTCCTTTTCTACGGAGATCAGGTTGTTAATACCCCGCCCCAGCTCATCGTGCCGCATCCCCGGCTTGTTGAAAGAGCTTTTGTCCTGATGCCTTTAGCGGACATTGCACCCGACCTGGTTCATCCGGTCAATAAAAAGACTATCAAGCAGTTGCTGGAGGGGGTCAAGGGAAAAGAAGAAGTCAACCTGTGGCCTGATCCGAATAAAAAATAAATGTATGAAATCGTTGTAGAACAGCACTTCGAGGCTGCCCATTTCCTGAGGGGCTACCAGGGCAAATGTGAGAATATTCACGGACACCGCTATTCTGTCATTGTCCGGCTAAAAGCTGTACGACTAAACGATATCGGTCTGGCTTACGATTTTACGGATGTTAAACGCCATTTGAAAGGAATTCTAACGCGTGTTGATCACACTTCTCTTAACGACATCCCGCCTTTCGATAAGATTAATCCCTCAGCAGAGAATATTGCAAGGATGTTTTTTGAAGAGCTTAAGATGAAGCTGACAGATGAACCGGTGACTGTTTCCGCCGTTGAAATCTGGGAAAATCCTCAGCAGGGAGTCAAATTTTCCCTTGACTAATTTAATTTTTCCGGGGGCAATAAGTTAGGTATCGTTTCTGTGATGGGATAATTCACTTTACACCGCGGACAGTAGAGGGACCCCGAAATTATCTCGCCGTTACTTTCTTGCTCGGTCTTCAATTCCAGCTTCCCCTTGCAAACCGGGCAAACAAGGATAGACATTAATTCATGTTTCATAAATCTTATTTTAACACTTAAACTGAGGGGAGTATAGGCAATCTTGAAGCACATAAAAAACCTCTCCCGGGAATTTCCGGGAGAGGTTTTTTAATAAAGCAAAGATAAGATTATTTCTTTTCGGTTTTAGCTTCAGCCTTAGCGGCACCGGTCTTGGCCTCAGTCTTGGCTTCACCCTTAGCTTCGGCCGCACCTTCAGCCGAAACTTCACCCGCTGCCTCAGCGCCTTCAACCGCCGCAGCTACAGGCTTGGCTTCTTCCACAACCTCAACAGGTCTCAGACTGACTTTAGCGATGACCAGTTCTGGCTCATTTAAAATCGTAACGTCCGGAATTGAAATATCTTTAACATGTACTGCCTGTTCGACTTCTTTGATAATACTGATATCTACCGGAATTCTATCCGGCATTTTATCCGGAAGACATTCGATGTGCAGGCTGTTCAAAGTCTGATAAAGCATATTCTCTCTGATTTTCAAAGCTGGAGACTCACCCACAATCATCACAGGGACTTCAACCTTGATCTTTTCTGCCATATTGACTTCATAAAAGTCTACATGTATCAAGTTTCCCCGGATAGGGTCTTTCTGGACTTCTCGGACCATTACATTATGACCCTGATGGGACTTTCCTACTTTAAGATCGATCAGGCGGGTCTTCCCAGCCTGCGAAATCACTTTATTTAAAACAGAGGATTCCCCCTGTAATGCCAGGGAATCTATATTATGACCAAATAAGTGCGCCGGAACCATACCTTTGTCCCGTAAAAATTTTACTTTTTTACCGAGTACTTCTCGTTTCTCAACCTTGAGTTCGATTTTTTCTGCCATACAAATCTCCTTATTTTTAACCCACAAAACATAATTGTAACAATAATTTGTACATCGTGCAACCATGCCAGACCAAACGAGGCTGCATTAGTTATGTAAATATTGATATTGACGTTTTTTGTTGCTATACTGATAGCGCAGAATGATGATCGTATTTGTGTTTTCAAGAACATGATCCCAGTTTTTAATAATTAAATGAACGCATATTTATGGACTTTAAGGCTAAAAAGAGTAATAAATGGATCTACTTGAAGTAAAAGGACTGACGAAGCAATTTGGGGGGTTAACGGCGGTCAACTCCTTTGACATGTACGTTAAGCCTCTGGAGATCGTGGGACTGATTGGTCCTAATGGAGCGGGTAAGAGCACTCTCTTTAATCTGATCACCGGGGTCTATCCTTCCACCCGAGGCACCGTTACCTTCGATGGTAAGGATATCTCCCGTACCAAACCCCATATTGCGGCCTCTTTAGGTATTGGACGCACCTTCCAGCTTAATCCTCTCTTTGCGGACTTTACCGTTCAGGAGAATGTTTCCGCCTCCTTCCACCTTCACCCCAAATCCAGGCTCTGGGATATCTACTTTAACACTCCCACCTATCGTAAGAATGAAGCTTATATTAAGGAGCAATCCTTAGAGATCTTAAAGGTAGTGGGACTGGAGAAAGTGAAGGATGAACTAGCCAAGAACCTGCCGCATGGCTATCAGAAGATGCTGGGGGTAGCCCGCGCCTTAGCCACCCGACCCAAGCTCTTGATGCTGGATGAACCCTTAGGCGGGATGAATCCTTCCGAGATAGAGTTCAGTCTGGGGGCTATCCGTAAGATGAGGCAAGAGGGGATGACCATCCTGATTGTAGAGCATAACATGCAGATCCTGGACCTGTGCGATCGGGTCGTGGTGATTAGCTTTGGGCAGAAGATCTGTGAAGGATTACCCAAAGAAGTGAGAGAGAATAAAGACGTTATAACGGCTTATTTTGGTGGTGAACATGCTGCTTGAGATAAAAGATATAACAGTTTATTACGGAAAGAGTATGGCTATTCAGGGTGTCTCGCTGGGAGTACCCGATGGAGCGGTAGTCAGCATCATTGGAGCTAATGGAGCCGGTAAGAGCACCATCTTAAGAGCCCTGACGGGGCTGGTACCCATCAGTAGGGGAGAGATCTTCTTTAATGGGGAGAAGATCAGCGGGCATGAGACGGCGGAGATCGTCAAGAGGGGGATCATCTTAGTCCCGGAGGGAAGGCAGTTATTCCCATACTTGAGTGTCTTGAACAATCTGAAGCTGGGAGCCTCCTTAAGGAAAGATCGGGGAGAGATTAATGCTTCATTGGAAGAGGTTTACCGGATCTTCCCCAGGCTGAAGGAAAGGACGAATCAGAAGGCTGGGACGTTAAGTGGAGGGGAGCAGCAAATGCTGGCCATAGGCAGAGGGCTGATGGCGAAGCCGAAGTTACTGTGTATGGATGAGCCGTCTCTTGGACTAGCGCCAATCGTAGTGGAACAGATAGGGGAAGTGGTGAAGGATATCAATAAGCGGGGAGTGAGTGTGCTATTGGTAGAGCAGAACGTTCACCTGGCATTGGGGGTAGCCAGTCGAGGGTATGCCTTACAGGTAGGGAAGGTAGTGCTGGAAGGAGACATCGCCAGCATGAAGAACAGTGAGATTGTGAAGAAGGCTTACCTCGGAGGTTAGTCTTTCCCTATACTTAAAGTAAATTATCAAGCGCCAACTGTAATAAGCTGGCGCTTCTTTT
>DEUU01000242.1:1244-3108 GCA_002362735.1 Dehalococcoidia bacterium UBA3254 | reverse complement strand
GACTAGGGCTCGAACCTAGAACCTAGCGGTTAACAGCCGCCCGCTCTACCATTGAGCTATCGGGGAACAAGCATGTGGGACACAAACGGAGAGTAAATCTTCTTCTCATTCCCACCTTGAACATTATCACTTTTTAGGCTTAAAAAGTCAAGTGTATAATTAAGCTTCCCGGGTAAAATCGAGTAGTCTGTATTTGATTCCCGAAAAGATGTGTAAATGGAGCAAAATCAGAATTCAAATCAGGTCTTTAAAATTGACTAAACCTACCTGCTGTTGTATCATGGTGAGGAAAGTCACTGAATGATAATTGAATAAAGGAGTAGATAATGAATTTGGATGTATCGCGTTTTTCACTGGAAGGTAAAGTAGCCCTCATTGTCGGCGGTTCTGGAGATCTCGGCCATTCTATTGTTAACCGATTCGCGCAAGCTGGAGCCACCGTACTCCTGACCAGCCGCAAGATCGAAAATCTGCAAAAAGTGGCTGATGAAGTCAATGCCAAGGGCGGAAAAGCTGCAGCCTTCGCTTCTCACCTCGGCAAGAGCGAAGAGGTCAAGAAGATGGTTGAACAGGTTAAAGCTCAATATGGTACGGTGGATGTACTGGTTAACAGCGCCGGCGCTAATCCCCAGATGGTCCCTCTGGATGAATTGGAAGAGTGGGCCTGGGATACCGTTATGAATGTTAACCTTAAAGGCACGTGGCTTGTAAGTAAAGAAATCGTCAAGATGTGGAAAGAGCAGAAAAAAGGCGGCAGCATCATCAATATGACCTCCTATCAGGGATTTACCTGTACTGAAAATCTGTCCGCTTATTGCACCAGCAAAGCCGCGGTGGCCCACCTTACTAAATGTATGGCGAATGAATGGGGTAAATACAAGATCAGAGTTAATGCGATCGCTCCGGGCTGGATTCACAGCCGCTTAGCCGACCCGTATCTGGGTTTGCCCGGAAAGAATGAGTATCATCTTGCCAAGACCGCTCTCGGCTTTTTCGGCCAGCCGGACGATGTTGCTATTGCAGCGTTATACCTGGCTTCCGATGCCTCCAGTTATACCACCGGTACGACACTTGGACTGGATGGCGGTTCACTACTCGGAAGATAAAAAACTCAAGTATATAATCAAGTTTAAAAATCCCCTCCCGTTATGAGAGGGGATTTTTTTTTAGAAATTACGCTTTATATCC
Source organism: Dehalococcoidia bacterium UBA3254 (assembly GCA_002362735.1). The sequence continues at coordinate 1,920 of DEUU01000242.1, read as the reverse complement.
CTTACCAGCAAGGCAGAAACAGGGGTCATAAGTTTTAGATTTGAGGAAAGGGAGTTGAGGGTTTCAAAACCGGGGTTTGATAAGGGCACCTGATTTTCTTGAAGGGGTCCTGCAGTAAAGAAGAAGTTAGGGAGCTGCAGGGGCGACCCTTGGATGAGAGAAGGATCCTGAGATACTCAAGGGCGTGCTCTTTACCTTGAAAAGGATACGCTACATCAAGGCGGGTGCTTTATCGAGATAGGGGGGATAAAAAAACCCTCCACCCTGATTTCAGGGAGGAGGGTTAAGATGGTTTAATCTTAAATTAAAACGGGCTAGTCAACTTTGAGAATGGTGACGTTGGCCTGAGCCAGACCGCCGCACAGAGAGCCCATAGCGTAGCCGCCGCCTCTCCTCTGCAGTTCATACATGAGGCTCATGATGATTCTGGCACCGGAGGCAGTATTAGGATGACCGATGGCAATAGCTGAGCCATTGACGTTGGTCTTCTCTTTTAATTCCGCCAGCTTGGCCTTTTCATTATCGCCGCCAGCCAGTACTCTTAAGGATACCAGCGGAACGCAGGCGAAGGCTTCGTTGATCTCCATTATTTTGATGTCGTCCAGAGAGAGTCCGGCTTTTTTCAAAGCCATGAGCATACCGTATCCGGGAGCTTCCGGCATGCGGCTGGCATTCA
>DEUU01000242.1:0-977 GCA_002362735.1 Dehalococcoidia bacterium UBA3254 | reverse complement strand
GCGAAGTGGACATTAGTGACGATAGTGGCAAGGGGTTTGAGTCCCAATTCAGCCGCTTTCTCACGAGTCATCAGTAATATAGCAGAAGCACCGTCGTTTAATCCGGGGGCATTACCGGCAGTGATGGTTTTGGTGTTGTAAATGGTCTTTAATTTGCTTAGGGCTTCTACGGTAGTGGTAGCACGATATGATTCATCGATATTCAAAACGATGGGATCGCCCTTAGCCTGTGGGATAGAGATCGGGAAAATTTCATCCTTGAATTTTCCAGCCTTATACGCTTCACCATATTTCATGTGGCTGCGATAAGCCCATTCATCCTGCTCGACTCTGTCGACGCCATGCTGACCGGCGATAATATCGCTGTCTACGGAAACCGGATTGAAATCCTTGTATCCCAACATGTAGAGGGGATCTTCCATTTTAACATCGCCCATACGGAAACCATTGAATCTCAGGTTTCTGACGATTAAGGGTTCGCGGCTGAAGGAAGTAGCGCCACCGGCGATCGCGCAATCAATTTCTCCAGCTTTCATTTCCATGCAGGCCAGTTTCACGGCATGCATGGCAGAAACGCAGGCCATATCAAAAGAGATGGAGCCGGTTTCATGAGGCATTCCAGCTTTAATTAAGGTCTGGCGAGCAGCCACTGGAGTGTAAACATCTTTGCACGGCGAAGTATCACCGACACCCCAATATACAAATCCAACGGCCTTGGGGTCTACATTGACTCTCTTTAAGACTTCCCGCATCGGGATTGCGCCCAGATCGAAGTAATCTATGTTCTGGAGAGCGCCGCCATATCTGCCGAACGGCGTTCTGAGAGCGCTGACGATTACAACATCATTTTTACTATTAACCACAATCATTACTCCTATATATTATTCAAAATCAATTAATACTTTAACCGCTAATTTGGCTGATGGAATCTATTTCTTGGTATAATCGTAGAAACCTTTGCCGGTCTTGCGGCCGAG
>DEUU01000170.1:7901-15538 GCA_002362735.1 Dehalococcoidia bacterium UBA3254 | reverse complement strand
CGCCATTACGGCGATGAGGACCAGGGCCATAGAAACACCAAGAATTCTTTTTTTCATTTATCACTCCTTATTTTTATATTTGACATAATATATTTACGTTGACCGGATATTTTCCCCATTTACGTGCTCTTCTAATAATCAAATTTTCTCTGATAATCATCACCTCCATATCCGGTTGTTATATCTTGTAACAAAGACGAATATTCCTCAGTATGTCAGGCATACGTATTTATTCTTTCGCTCATTCTAGGATGCGGATCAGATGCTATCAATAGGAAAAAAGGACTAGGTTACTACAGTTCAATTCTCTAGATTTGAATACAAATATTAAAAAATGACACTATAGAGCCATATAGTACTTCAGTACGCAAAGCGTTCTTTTTAGGTTTTTTCATTTTACAAAATATCCTTCAGCATCCGAATTAATCAGGCTGAGGACAGGTACTGATTGTTTAAAGTTAACATGGATAAAAAAGGACTAAAAACGGTTTGAGAAGAGATTTTAAAAGTTTCGAACAAACCTGCTGACGTTTTCATTCTGGTCATGACAAATTTGAAAAATAAAGGGTCAACCAAACTAAAGTACTATATAGAATAATCTAAAAGGGGGTAACGAAGTCTTGATTTCTGCGTTATATTAAGTGTATGAAAAAGAAAATGTTTTTGGCAATAGCTTCAATTACACTCATAATTGTGGTCGCGGTGGGTTGTACTAAAGCCCATCCAACATCACCTTCGACGAGCCAGCAAAGTCCTGCCCCGATAACTACAACGGGCTCTAATATACCAATTGAGCCTGTTCCCTCTCAATCTCCCGTTGATTCCAATATTCCGGAGACTCCATCATCCACGTTGCTGTCAGTTTTACCATTGAACATCAGCGAACCGGTCGATGCTGCCACTTTGACGACAAACACGGTTACGGTTAAAGGCCAGACTCAACCGGGAGCTACCCTGAGTGTTAACGATCAAATGGGAATAGCAGATGATCAGGGAAATTTCAACGTCCCGATAAGCCTGGATGACGGAATTGGCGCTATAGATATCATCGCCATTGATGATAATGGGAATCAGGGAGAGGTTTTGTTATTAGTCAATGTAGTGTCTTCCGGATCCCCGTCGGACTCTTTAGGTCCTTCATCGGAATCAACGAATCTAAAAGTGTTTTCTCCACAGGATGGAGCATCTGTATACGCAGATAATGTTACGGTCACCGGACAGGCTGCACCCGGGGCTATGATCAGTGTTAACGATCAATTTGGGGCTGCCGGCAGCAACGGTAACTTCAGCATTTCTGTCGCTCTGACCGAAGGTCCAAATGTCATCGACGTCTTATCTACCGATGATGACGGAAACCAGGATGAAATAATCTTACTGGTTGAAAATGGCTTGGGAACATAAATACTTTTTAAATTCTGAGAAACTAGCATCAGAAAGTTATAACTGGCCAATACAAATATAGTAACCACAGGGAGGAGATTAATATGGGTAAGATAAACGCAGGGATATTGAGAATTACGGCTCTTCTAGTTGTTCTGGCGTCAATCTTAATATTGGCGATTCCAGTCTCAGCAAAAAGTCCGGCTATGGTGGCGCCGCCAATATCATTGCATACTGTTCAAGGTAAAGTAGTTGACGTTTCCAACACCTCTTCATCTTTCAACATTTTGAACGAAAAGAACACTCAGGTCACGATAGTGACCAATAGCAGTACTAAATTCTATATTATTAACATGGGAAAAGCTCAGTCATCAATTAATAGCAAGGTAGCCCAGGACATAAGAGGATTCCAGAAAGGGATCAATTTACCATCCCTGGCTGCCAGCCTTAAAGATTTCCGCATTCCGGCCAATTGGAGAGATAACCTCGGCTGGTTGGATACGTTCGATACTCAAGCCAGTTTCTCAGATGTTGAAGAAGGCGACAGAGTTATTGCCAGAGTTACCAATGATAATAGTAATCTGGCCAAACAGGTCCTTATCATCAAAGCACCCGTTATCCGAACGGTAAAAGGTAAAGTCCAGTCTGTTACTGAATCCAGTATATCCATCTCTCTGGATGGAGGTGGCGCGATCCTGGCGCTGAATATCAAACCGGAGACCCGCATCGTTCTGAAGGGAACAGGAGTAATCCAGCAAGGTCAGTCAATAGTGGTAGTATATAATTCTAAAAATGGTATTGCTATGACTGCGACTGTTCAAGCGGCTAAATAATAAGCAGTAATCTCAGGAATCGTAATAGTTCTGGCTCCGGCGGTAATTTTGGGAACCGCCGGAGCTATTTATTGATCATGTGAAGATATCGTTTTTGCCGTAAAGTGTTTTTCCATCCACTTCGCGGCAGACTGACTATTTTTCCACCGTAATCCGGTCTATCCACTTTACCCAATTGCCCCCGTATAGTCCTTTAGCTACCAGACGAAGAGGATAACCATGGTCTGCAGGCAGAATTTGACCGTTAACCTTATAGGCGATTAAAACGCCATCCTTTAGAGCATCCTTTAAATCAATTCTATTGGAGTATCCGTCCATGGCATGAAAAGCGATCTGAGTGGCCTCCGGTTTAATACCGGCTTCTGTCAGGAAAGTACTCAAGGGCACACCGGTCCATTCTGCATTGTCGACGAAGGTGTCCGGGCAAATGAGCAGCACTACTTCTGAGACCGAGGGATATTTAAGAACAGCATCATAACTCAAGTTCAACGGATTATTAACGAGTCCTTCTATGGAAAGGGAATATTTCTTCATATCTACCTGGGGAGGAAGAGCCGTTGTACGAAGATCCTCCACGGGCGTAATAGGGAATTGAGAATTATCTATTGAAGCGGGGTTCTTATCTATAAGAAGATCGAGGTCTTTATATGTTTTGATGGGTGGTAGACCTTCATTATTGGACGTACCGGGTTTCGATTCGACTGGGGAGGAAGGTGTAGACGAATTTGATGGCAGTGTTACGGTAGAGCAAGAAAGGGAAATTGTCAACCCCACCAAATTAATTAGTAAAACAATCCAACAACACCAGATTTTGATCTTTTCCATAGTTGCCTCTTTCAGGTGGAAACTCAGACAAATAATCGTTAACTTGCGCGAATATCCTGGAGCTGTGTGGTGAGTCTAAGAGGGTGTCAGAATATTATATTTACATAATAGCGGAAATTAAGCTGGAGTTAAAGTTCACATCAATTCATCGATAAACAGAGCAACCTCTTTGAACCGCTGGAACTCGCCTTCCGTAATACGTCCTGTATGATTGACATACACAGCGATGCGATCAATCCAGGTTGGACGGAGAAGGGTCGGTTTTAAGCGAAAATGACCGGCAATAGAGTGAGCAATGAAAAGCCAGTAGTCCCAGGATGCTTTATCCTCCGGACGCCCTTCAAATTTCTCCTCTTTCCCGCCTTCTCCAAATTGAAAACCGATGGGTTTTTGGCTCCATGGCATCGACTGCGCGAGGTTAGAGCCAATAAAATTAGACCCCGTTCTGTTTTGTTTTCGGTAAAAAGCATACAGATAAAGCAAATTTCGAGAGAACCGTCTCCAGGGATACGAATAATAGTCTTCTTCGGTCTTCTTTACCACGAGGGGATTAGCCCATTCTACAACCTGTTCACGGCTGAGGTTAATAATAATAGGCGGCAGTTTTCCTTTCAGGGACTCAGGCACAGGATTTTGTGTGGCCACGACCAGAACATCGGCAAATCGGAGGGAATGTTTATGACTGATATAGTCGGAGTAATCCCATTCCGCTTCTATTTTCACCGGTTTCTCAGCATAAACGCCTTTAAAATCCGAACCGTATTTATAAGGTCCGTGCAGTTGAGTAAAACCGATTTGCCGGTAGTGTTCTTTGATGTATTTTTGTAACCAGATCTCGTGCATTATCGGCCAAAGCTATTTAATTCCGGTCTTCAATCTGTTTAAGGATGAAGATTGTCTCAAGTAATTTTATCACAAAATCGAATTTAAACCGGCTTGTTAGTGGGAGATGATTGCTATTAAAATCGATCTCCTCTCGTCCTCTGCCGCCGTGATTATTATACCCCCGCAGCAGAGATTTGTTTTCTCAGTTCGTTGGGCTATTAATATAGAAGTCGAATAAAACTGCCTTGACGAAATTGTGTTTTAATAGCTGACAGTCACTTGGCAGAAATGGTAAACTAGGACAGGGGGAATTTGATAAATGCTCGCGATAGCATGTATTAAACAGGTGCCGGATACAACACAGGTCAAGATAGATCCGGTGACAGGTACTTTGATCCGGGAAGGAGTGCCTTTTATCATTAATCCCTTTGATATCCACGCGGTAGAGGAATGTCTCAGACTAAAAGATAAGTACGGCTTAAGGGTAATAACCATTAGTATGGGGCCGCCAAATTCATCCGTCAGTTTAAAAAAGACTCTGGCGTTGGGCGTGGACGATTGTGTGCTGCTGAGTGACCGCGCGTTCGGTGGAGCGGATACGCTGGCGACGAGCATGGTGCTCGCGGAGACGATTCGGAGGTTATCTCAAAAAGAAGAAGTGGGGTTGGTAATATGCGGGCAGCAGACCATAGACGGCGATACGGCCCAGGTAGGACCGGGTATCGCCACGCGCCTGAAATATACTCTAATGACTCTGGTGGACCGGATCCAGGATTTGAATCTAACGGCAAAACGCGTAAAAGTCAGGCGCAAGCTGGAAGGACGGCACGAAATTCTGGAGTCGCCTTTACCGGCTTTAATCACCGTTGTGCGAGAAATTAATCAGCCCCGTTATCCACAGGTGCCAAGGCGTCTGATGGCGGAAGATATTTCAATACCTGTATGGGACAATAAAGAATTAAAATTGTCCGAAGATGTAATCGGTTTGAAAGGGTCAGCTACCCAGGTGAGGAAGATTTTTTCACCCGAAAGAGCCCAGGGAGAGATTATAGGCGATGGGCTGAAGGACCCGGATGGTGCAGCACAACTGCTGGTGGATAAAATGCTGGAAAAAGATATTTTGGTATTTTAAAAGGGTGACCGCTAAAAGGGCGACCGCCGGTCGCCCCTGCGAGGTTGAGTTAAAGATTAATAAATCCCTCTTAATCTCCCTTATCCTAAGGGAGAAACTGGAAATTAGAAAATAAATTTGGATAATACAGAAAAAAAGATAAAAAAGCCATTAGGCGTGGCGAGACTAATTCCCAATAAATGCATTGCTTGCGGTGCCCGCTGCCAGGCGGAATGCAAAGTTAAAGCCGTCACCATGAATGAAAAGGGCGAGCCGGTGATAGATACGGCAAAGTGCACCGGATGCCGTCGCTGTATCAAGGCCTGCCCTGCCGCGGCAGTGGAGATCTATTTTACCCCAGAACAGCAGGAGATTTTGTCCCAATTAGCAAAAAGCGGTCCAGCAGTTGCGCCTGAGACTGTTGAAGCTGATCTGGACAAAGAAGAAGCCGCCATAGCGGCCGGGCTTAAGGACTATCACGGGGTGTGGGTTTTCATCGAGCAGACGGGTGGCAAAGCCGCTGCAGTATCCTGGGAACTCCTCGGGATTGGAAGCAAACTGGCAAAAACCCTCGGAGTAGAGCTTTGTTCGGTAGTGATCGGACAGAATGTAGAATCTCTCTGCCAGGAGTCTTTCGCCTACGGGGCAGCCAGGGCTTATTTGATTGATGACCCTATCTTGCAGAATTACCGCACCGAACCATATTACCGGGCGCTGGTCTATCTGGCCAGGAAATACAAACCTGAGATTATACTTCTGGGTGCGACCGGTCTGGGAAGGGACCTGGCAGGGGCGGTGGCCACCGAACTGAATACCGGTTTAACCGCGGACTGCACAGGCCTGGAAATAGATATCGAAAAACGCCAGCTGCTGCAGACCCGGCCGGCTTTCGGCGGGAATATTATGGCCACAATTCTAACAGAAAGGACGCGTCCGCAAATGTCCACCGTCAGGCCCCACGTCATGCCCATGCCGGAACGGGAACCTTCAAGTCAGGGAACGATTGTCTCTGAAACTATCCAGCTCCAGGAGAAGGATATCATCGCTAAAGTGCTGGAGGTTATCGACGACCATAAACTGGGAGATAACATCGATATTGCTGCCGCTGACGTGATCGTTACTGGAGGGCGCGGGATGATGTCGAAAGAAAATTTTCATATTTTAAAAGAGCTAGCCGATGAACTAAATGGGGTGATAGCCGCCTCCCGAAGCGCCGTGGAAGCCGGCTGGATGCCTCCGGACAGGCAGGTCGGGCAGACAGGCAAGACAGTGAAGCCCAAAATCTATTTTGCCTGCGGGGTCAGCGGCGCTATCCAGCACCTGGTGGGAATGCAGAACTCGGATGTTATCATCGCGATCAACCGTGACCATCATGCTCCGATTTTTCAGGTAGCGACTTATGGAATTGAAGGAGACTTGTTCCAGGTAGTACCGGCGATTACGCGCCGAATTAGAGAGTTAAAAGCCAAAAAGAATGGTCATTAGTATAACGTCGGTTTCAGGAGAAGAAATGTGTCCCTCGGCACTGTGATATTTATCGTCATATTTGTCTTGGCGGTAGCTTTATTTTCTTACAGCACTTACCGGAGATTCAGCCTGATCGGGCTGGGCAGGCCGGAAAACCGCTATGAGAATATCGGAAAAAGGTTCTGGAATGTTATCCTTTTTCCATTTTTGCAGCGGTGCACGATCAATCGCGTTTACCGCTTTGGCCTGAACCATGCTGTTCTGTTCTGGTGCTTTTTGGTATTGTTAATCGCCAATATCGAATTTATGCTGCATGGTCTGGCCCCGGAATTAATCAGTTTCTCAAGGCTGCCGGACGGAGCTTATTTTACTCTGACCTTCATTTTCGATATAGTTTCGATTCTGGCTTTTTTGGCGGCTTCTCTCGCCATTATTCGCCGTTTGTTTTTCCCGCCTAAGTATCTGGTGGCGCGCTCACGGGATGCTTTTGTTATTCTGGGATTGGTCGTGGGCTTAATGATTGCCTTTTTCGGATTGCATGGAAGCGAAATCGCGAACGGGACCGAAAGGGCAGCGGCATTTATGCCGGTTTCTAATCTGGTATCGCATCTCTTCAGCGCATCGGCGAACAGTCCCGTTCCTACCATTTTCTGGTGGATTCACGCGATTATCTTTCTTACCTTCCTGAATTATCTACCGTATAGCAAGCATGTCCATATTATGACTTCCATACCCAATGTCTTTTTCCGCCGCTTGGAGCGGCCGAAAACCTTTCCGCGTGAAGAGTTTGTCAAAGGCAAGACATTCGGAGTCGAAAGAGTAGATCAATTTTCCTGGAAAAGCCTGCTGGACTCTTTCTCCTGTACCGAGTGCGGACGCTGTTCGGACCTCTGTCCGGCCACTAATACGGGAAAACCGTTAAATCCGAGAATGGTTATTCATGATATTAAAGTCAATCTTTTGCAGAATGGTCCGCAGATTAAGCAAGGCCGTGGAGCCAGTTTGCCTTTAATCGGAGGCGAAGATACAGAAGGCCGAGTATCGGAAGAGGTGATCTGGGAATGCACAACCTGTGCCGCCTGTACGACCGTCTGCCCGGTCTTTATCGAGCAATTTCCGCGGATCATGGATATGCGGCGGAATCTGGTGGAGATGCAGGCCCGGTTCCCTCAAGAACTGTTAGCTCTATACGAAAA
>DEUU01000170.1:6155-7579 GCA_002362735.1 Dehalococcoidia bacterium UBA3254 | reverse complement strand
TGGACCGCCGGGCTAAACGTCAAACCGTTCAAAGCCGGAGAGACGGAATATTTGTTTTATGTAGGTTGTGCCGGATCTTTTGACGCCCGCAGCAAACGGGTAACGGCGGCTATCGCCAGTATTTTAGACTCGGCGGGGATTTCATGGGGTATTCTGGGGCAGGAAGAGATGTGCTGCGGAGATAGTTTACGGCGTACCGGTAACGAATATGTCTTTGAAAAAATGGCGAAAGCCAATGTTAATTTTTTCCGGACGAAGGGAGTCCGAAAGGTTATCGTGGAGTGTCCACACTGTTTAAACACTTTGAAGAACGATTATCGACAATTCGGCGCTGATTTTGAAGTGGTGCACCACTCCGAATTTATCTATCAATTAATGCAGGAAGGGCGGCTTAAAATTAAAAGCTTGTACGAACTGGGTAAGGTAGTCTTCCACGATTCCTGTTATCTGGGGCGGTATAACAACACTTATGAAGCGCCGCGGCAGGTATTAGCAAAGACGGGGAATCTTCCGATCGAGATGACGCGTAACTACGATCGTTCCTTCTGCTGCGGAGCAGGCGGAGGACGGATGTGGATGGAAGAAACGCTGGGTAAGCGCATCAATATCGAACGGGTGGAAGAAGCGTTGAAGCTGGAGCCGGACAAAATTTGCGTCTGCTGCCCCTATTGTATGACGATGATGGAAGATGGAGTCAAGTATAAGGAAGTGGCGGGAAAGGTCGAGGTGCTCGATCTGGCTGAGATAGTGGCGTGGAGTCTAAGCAAAGGGAAAGCTCAATGTGGGGATTCATAACCCCTCTGAGCCGGTAAATCAATATCCTGAATTCTTTTTGGATTTGAGAGTTTGCCTGTTTATAACTGATTCTCGGGCACGAATTTCAAGGTATATCCGTTCATACAGTAGCGTTTGCCGGTAGGCGGCGGGCCATCTATAAAAACGTGTCCCAGGTGCGAACCGCACCTGACACACAGCACTTCGGTGCGTATCATGCCAAAGCTTAAGTCCAGCTTTTCAACTACGTTCAAGGCCGAGACGGGCTCATAAAAACTCGGCCATCCGGTCCCTGATTCAAATTTGGTCTGGCTGCGAAAAAGGTCTGTATTACAGCGGACACAGCGGAAAATACCCGGTTCGTGGATCTCATTGAAAAGGCAACTGCCGGGAGTTTCGGTACCTTTACGGGTAGTGATTTCATATTGTTTCGGAGCCAGAGTCTTTTTCCATTCCGCATCCGATTTTTCAATTTTCTCAACCGTTATTACTTTATTTAATTTGGCGTCATAAATTTGAATACTGGTTTGAACTTTTTGCACAACCCCACCTCCGATGATATCTCTAATTGCATTATAGTACAGGAATGAAAGGGAATATTCCTGCATCTTTCTGACATCTCAGTATTCATGAAGAGGAGTGGCCGGCTT
>DEUU01000170.1:0-5781 GCA_002362735.1 Dehalococcoidia bacterium UBA3254 | reverse complement strand
CGTCCCTTTTCATCCTGTTTTCCACGAATAAAATCTATCGCGTTTTGGACGCGGAGGTCCCGACCGTAACCCAGTCCGGCGAGAGCTTCAATAATTTGCAGCATATCAGTGACATAGAACACCGGAAAACCGAATTTCCACCAGTTCTGACTTGGCCTGGTGCTATAACCGCAAGGATAATCTGCTTTAACGGGGTCTTTACTCAAGAGAAAATTTACTCCAATCTTTACTGCACGATTTATAAGAGGAGTCCTCCTCTTCAGAGGTAATCTGCTGAAAGCGAGCATCACTTTAGCCGCACCCCAGGCACAGGGAAGTTTATTGTTCGAACCGCAAGCAAAGGTCGGTCCGCATTTTCCGGCATAGTAACGAACCGGGGCTGACTTGTCCGACACTGGCGCGACTCCCTCACCGGTGACACTCCTGGCCATCCATTCAAAGGCTTTATCCAGACGGGAGTCTTCGTATCCAAGATCCAGAAGCGCAGCACAGAGATTACCCTGTAAACAGTCAGCTGTCCCAGAAGGAAGTCCATTTACGGTGAATTGCCCGCCCTTAACCAGAGCATGGTCTATCAAATAAGCGCAGGCAACAGCAATTCGAGGTTCTATGTTAATGGAAGCTCCTAACTGACTCAGCAGGATAATAGACCAGACGGTTCCCTTATATTTAGGGTAATATCCCGCTCCGGGCTGTTCCCAGTATCCATCCGCTTTCATATTCGATAAGACTCGAGCGATAGGACCCGTGAGATGGGCTTTTTTCTGTACTTCACCTAATTCATCCGGCCCGGTATTGGCCAGGTCACGTAGAGCCAGATATTTCACGCCAATGTCTTCTGGTTCCAGCAGCCATTTCAGCGCCGAATTGAGGTTCTTACTTTCCATAGGGAAATAATAATGCTTCAAACCGATGTTTTCAAGAATTTTGAATAGATTTGATTCTGTTTCAGTTTAGTCGGTGAATTGAAGGAGGCATCACGTTTCTTGAAGGGGTCCCCCTGCAAAAAAGGATTAAGGGCGATGCAGGGACGACCCCTTTAACGAGAGAGGGATCTCGATACAGAAGGGGCGACGCCTTAACGAGAGAGGGATTCTTATTCACCTGGGTTTCCTACCGACTAACTTGAAACGGGTCCAATAGATTTTTTAACGACGAGAATTATACGAAATTTAAAAAGGAAAGTTTATTTCGTTTTGGCTAAATTTTCTTTTACGCGGAATTTCACAATTTTTTCCACCAGACCGTATGGAATAGGTTTATCTAATGGAAACCGAATCGCGCCTTTCGAGGTTTTATAGGGAGACAATTCTTTTTGAAAGGCTACGATGGGAGATGCAGTCGGATAAAATCCGATGTGATTTTTCGCGGCGGCAAAATAGACTAAAATACTATTTAATTTGAAGGCAGGCATCCGGTATGAAATAGTTTCTGTCGATTCAGGGGCGGCTTTGCGGATAGTCTGCCTCATTTTTTCGAGTATAGCTTGAATATTTTCCGGAAAAGTCTGGATGTATTCATCAATTGTTATATACTGTGATTCCATGTTGCCAGCTTCCTTGAACCAAATCCGGTTATAGCCTTATGATGTCATTATAATATTCATAGACTAGCTCTTTCCAACCGGTCGGATCAGGAGGATTGGCATAGCTGAATGCCTGATGACGTAATCAGCCACGCTGCCCAGGAGTACTCTGCCCGGTCCGCTTCTCCCATGAGTGGCAATCGCGATGAGATCTATGTTATTTTTATCGCAATATTCAACGATAGACGGTCCCGCTGCTCCCAGCGTCTTCTCAAAACGAACTGCTAATTTTTCCTCTGACTGGAGCTTGTCCTGGATGGATAGAAGATAAGCTTCGGCTTCCCGTTCATCCTCAATCAGATGTTTCTCTGCTCCTCTTGTTTCCAGCGGTAGTCCGGGCATACCAGGCATCGCCAGACCGATCGTCCCGGGTTCAGATATTACACGGAAAAGTACCAGTTCGCTGCCAAAACACCTGGCCTGTTCTATAGCATAAGGGAGAATTGCTTCAGCCAGCTTGGAACCGTCAAGGCATACCAGAATATTCTTAAACATGGATCATACCTCCTCAAACTCGAACGAGAACTTACACCGGTTATCCTGGTCAGGACATAAAGATGATTAGAATAATCATCCAGGTCTGGTTCATTTTGATAATTGTATTATACATTCCATCCATTAATAAATGAAGCGGGTTCTTAAACCTGACCAAACTACCTTATGTAGCTTCGTCAAAGTAAGGACATTTTTCTCTGGCGCATTGCTGATTTCTTAAGTAATAGGTACAGCGGACTTTTTTGGCTTGAGGGAGATTGATGCCCAGACGATCGCGCAGGAAGTCTACGGTGGACTGGATTGCAATCCGGGAAGCTTTTTTACAACATCGGGGCTGCTCATCCACCATATGGGAAAGTGCCTGGCTGGTAGATTCCAGAGCGAGAGATCGCTGTTTACCGGTCAAAGGCGTGGCTCCGGTAATAACGCTGACGGCGATGCCGGCACCCACGGCTGCTCCGCAGTCCCCGTAAAAACCACACCACCCTCCCGGGACTTTGCTGGCTCGTTCTATGGCTTTCTCAATTGCTCCTTCAGGCAAAGGGTAGCCGCTATTACGGACGGCTGCCACCACAGCAGCTGGAACGATGATATGGTGTTCCGGCCCGTGCATGGGGACGGAAGGGTGGCTGATGACCTGCTCCATGATTTCAGCCGGATCCGTAGACCGGGTATTTTCCAATACCTTCTTTAAAACCTCTAACCCGGCTTTGCTATGGCAGATGTCGCAGACATAATGGCCGGCGGGACAGTAAATGGAAGTTTTTTCTTCTTTGCCGCAAAGAGAGCAGGTCCTGGTCACAGAATCCGGCGCATATACCAGCGGTCTGGCACAGACTCCACAATTATTTACCGAAGCCATGGTTGGCGATTTTATCTTATTCATTGATTCACTTTATCTCTCTGTCATACGAACTTCAAATTATAGTTTAGCTCTCCAGGAGGTTAATTTCAAAAATAATTGTTGGTATCGTTATTTAAGAAGGGTAATTGTCATAGACACTCAGATACAATTAATCATATAATCGCATCATACCCCAAATTAAAAGGAATCCGGGATCAACCTTTTTTAGCTAAAGCTGAGAGCGATCACGTTTTGTAAATAAGGATCAATGAGAAGGCAGTAAGAATGCAGATAGATGAATTCAGTGACCTCTGGAGGAAGAGGAGAAGTATCCTCAGGGTTAAGAAAGACACCGCTGCCGTGAAAATGAGGAGAGGATTCTACGTGCTGTTTATCAGGAAACATCAGGAATGAATTATTTGAATCAGACTCAATCAGAACCTGCTATTATTCGAAGAGAGCGCATCACCACTGTATCATTGACTGTCTTGTGCCAGAGTTTTCAGGCTCTTTCTTTCGGAGGGCTTGCCCTCTTTCTCCCTTTGATTCGGAAAGACCTTGGTTTGACCTTCACTCAAGGGGGAACACTGGCGGCAGCCGCTACCCTGGTATATGCTTTTATGCAAATACCGGCGGGTTATCTTTCAGACCGTTACAGCCCGAAACGATTATTCATCATTGGCATACTTGGTTCCACGATACTTGCCCTGACGCTTGGTTTAGTTTCTAATTACTGGCAAGCTCTGGCCAATCAAGCTGTTTCCGGGTTTTTCCGAGCTCTTCTCTTTACTCCCGGAATGGCTTTGATCACTGGATGGTTCCCGAAAAATCGACGGGCGACGGCTACTGGTCTCTATCTGATCGGCGGAGCTACCGGCAGCCTGATATTTAATCTGGTCGGACCGCTGCTCGTGTCATGGTTTGGTTGGCGTTTTGCTTTTATAACCGTCACTTCGATTGGTATTGTGGCTATCTTTTTCTTATGGAAGTTTGGTAAAGATTCTCCCGATCTGGTGGAACGCCGGAAAGGGGGTCTGTTTGAAGCGTTGCAACTCTATCGTCACAAGATCATGTGGGTCTCCGCTTTCACCCAGTACGTCCGCCTGGGTGTGATGATGGGTATCATTTTTTGGATGCCCAGTCTTTTAGTAAATGAAAAGGGACTATCTTTGCAACTGGCAGGTTATATTATTGCCGCCCAGGCTATCCTGATGGCGCCCGGTAATATTATCGGCGGCTACATTTCCGACCGGCTGAAAAATCCTATCCTGGTTATTAGTATTTCCTTCATAGCTTTGGGAATCACAGCATTTTTATTTATCAGTGCAGATAATCTGATTCTGGTAATAGGTCTGGTCCTTCTTAATGCAATCTTCCTGCAAATGAGTTTTGGGCCTTTGTTTTCTGTGCCGGTTGAAGTTTTGGGGGTACAGAAAGCCGGCATCGCCAGTGGATTCGGTAACCTTTTCGCCAATCTTGGAGGGTTCAGCGTCACGCTGCTTCTGGGCGCCTTGAAAGATGCCTCAGGAGCTTTTAAACCGGGGTTTCTGTTAATTAGCGGAGCTTGTCTGGCAGGACTTGTTTTAGCTCTAATTTTGGGAAGGATAAGACATTATGGCACTGTGAGGGACTCTGTTTAGATAATTCTCAGGGCTCTTTTAGCCGGTTCTTCCGGGAAGAATAATTCTGCATCGGTTGTAACAGGTAAGAACCGACCGCTGCTGTTACACATATTATTGCACACATGATAAGAGCTAGCTGATAACTATTTGAAACATCCAGGATATACCCTGTTAGACAAGGGCATGACGCCGCACCAAAAGTAAACCCAAATCCGCAGCAAGCGAATATCAACCCGTATTATATTAATCCGAAAAGACCGGCTAACAGAGGAACCTGTGAGGAAGTCTGCACTGAACTACATACGTGTGACGTATATGAAATTTCTTTGCTATCGATCGATATTGGTGTTAAAATTTTGACAAAAAGAGAAGGAGGAAGAATATGACTGCTGACTCCGCAAGAACCTCGATTTATCACGCAGACGAAATCAGGCCCAGAATTAAGGGTTTTAAACCTGCCGCCCAATCGGTGGCTTTTGGTACCGATGTTAAAGGTGTTTACTTTGATGGTTATCCTCAGATTGTCAAAAATGAAGAGTCTAAACCTCTCTATAAAGTTTTAAAGGAGAAGGACATCATGGTCCCGATGCGGGATGGTATACGCCTGGCGACGGATGTCTATCGGCCGGATATAGAAGGAAAGAAATTCCCGGCGATTCTTTCCTTCTTTTTCTGGGGTAAAGAGGTGCAGGAGACCACCCGCTGGCTGCCGGAACAAGAATACTGGGATGGACCTTTCTGGGACGGGAGTATCGAGGTCGGGGCGATCGATTATTTTGTTGAAAGAGGGTATGTGCGAGTTATTCCTGATCCACGGAACTATGGGAAGTCTGAGGGGACAACCCAGTTCGATTATCGGGATACCTACGATATGATCGAATGGATCTCCAGGCAGCCCTGGTGCGACGGTAATGTAGGAATGATGGGAGCCTGTGGCTTTTCCGGAATGCAGATCGATATTGCCAACCACAATCCTCCACCGGCTTTAAAGTCGATTATCCCTTTTGAAAATATCCTGGGTAATGGAGATCATTTCCATGGTATTTATGAATGTATGCTGATGGATATTTTTACTGCCAAACACGGCAATGATAATCTCCCACCCAACCAGCATGTTATAGCTCCGCCGATGATGTTTAATCTTCCCAAAGAAATGCTGGAATCCAGAATCAAGGAAGCTCTGGCCCATCCGGATATTAAATATAATCCACGGTTTTATGCCCTGGTCAGCTATC
>DEUU01000348.1 GCA_002362735.1 Dehalococcoidia bacterium UBA3254 | reverse complement strand
TTACCTATCCATAAACATTTTTTCTTCTTATGCTATCACTGGATAGGGCTATGAAAATTCCTCATGTTAACTATATCAAAAACGGTGAATTCCATATCGCCTATCAGGTGATCGGAGAGGGACCAATTGATCTCGTTTTAGTGCCTGGCTGGATCAGTCATCTTGAGATGGCTTGGGAGCAGCCTCTGTTGGCTCATTCTTTCTATCATCTTGCTTCGTTCAGTCGTCTTATCCTTTTAGACAAGCGAGGTACCGGTCTCTCAGACCGGGTTTCCGAAACAAAATTGCCAACGCTTGAAGAACGTATGGAGGATTTGCATGCGGTCCTCGATGCAGTTGGATCCAGTCACGCTGTATTATTTGGTATTTCCGAAGGCGGACCATTATGTATGCTTTTTGCCGCAACATATCCAGAACGATGTGCAGCATTAATAGTTTATGGCTCCTGGGGACGTGGTTTAAAAGCGCCGGACTATGACTGGGGCTTTGACCCAACTGAGTTCGAGAGCTTTTTGACCTCTCTCGAACCTCATTGGGGCGAAGGTACTGCTGTGAATATCGTTGCCCCGAGCCTGGCGCATGATGAGCATTTTTGCGCCTGGTGGGCTCGCTATGAACGCATGGCCGCTAGTCCCGGCACGGCTTCGGGGCTCCTTCGTATCGCCTTTGAAGGGGATGTACGAAATGTATTGCCCGCCATTTCCGTTCCTACACTGGTGTTACACCGTGCTCATGATGCCTTTGTTGATGTCAGGCATGGTCGCTATATTTCTGAACACATTCGAGACGCCCGATACGTAGAACTTGAAGGCGTGGATCACTTTCCTATGGGAGGCGACTCAAATGCAATAGATAAGGAAGTTGAGCGATTTTTGGTAGACCTGATTGGTGTGACACGGGGCTCAAACCTTGACAGGGTTCTGGCAACGGTGCTTTTCACCGATATCGTTGAATCCACCAAGCGTGCTGCAATCATAGGGGATGAAAAGTGGAAAGAACTTATTGCCATCCATGATAACCATATTCGAATTGAGCTTGATCGTTTTCGGGGGAAAGAGATAAAAACGATTGGCGATGGATTTTTAGCAACGTTTGACGGCCCTGGACGCGCAATCAGCTGCGCTCATGCGATACGAATGTCACTGCGTACACTCGGATTAGAAATCCGAAGCGGTTTGCATACCGGGGAGATTGAGCTGATGGAGAATGATATAGCAGGAATAGCTGTAAGCATTGGCGCGAGAGTTGAAGCTTTGGCCAGACCCGGCGAGGTTCTGGTATCAAGTACCGTGAAAGATCTTGTCGTCGGATCAGGAATCGAATTCGTAGACCGCGGCATGCACGTTTTAAAGGGAGTGCCGGGTGAGTGGCATCTTTATGCTGCCATTTTATAATGTAATACGTTTTAGAGATTTTTATTGGTTACGAGAAAGCAATAATAGAATCAGTATCCGATAGAGGTTGCCTTAACCGGGATATTTGAGACGGCAAGTTCCGATGTTGTCCATTTAGCGAGGATGTCATAGTCATAGTCCATATGTACTCTAAAGAGCTAAATGCCCACGACTTAAATCAACGGTATTGACGTCCAAATCTCTAACCATCAAACCTTGTTGAGAGAGAACAATGCAAAACGAAAAAAGAAGGCTCCCTGCCTCTAAATTATTTCTCTTGCTCTGTCTTTTGTTACCAACGCTGTCAGCGGGATTCCTTTATCTGGAGTATCTGACCCATATTGAATTTTTCCTTCATGTCGCCGCTATTCCCCTTGAGCTGCTTGCAGGTGGGCTACTGTTAGAACGTTTTCTAGCCTATAAAGAGAAGGATCAGAAGAGATACCAGCTCATGTATATAAAAAGTTACCTCTTTCGCTCTCAGATGCGTAATCTCTTTATCTCAAATTTCGCAGCCCTCGAACAACCAAAAGTTACAATGGATCGGATTCAGAATTCAAGCATCGCGCAATTGCTGGACATCAGAAAAGAACTTGCCGATTTTCGGTACCTCTCCGACGAAGCCATTGAGACGGTTGTGATGGAATACCTGAAGGCTCAAAGTGTTTTTCGCGAGTTCATGGAATGGGCGATTACAAACGATTTTGAGAACATTTTTCTGGACATGATCTACTTGCTTCACTTTATCCAGGATATTCAGCTCTTCCGGGCTCATCATCCTGATGCGTTATTTATAGAACACATTCGAAGTGATCCGGAACTTATGAAAAAGGTGCTGGCGATACTTCAGCAAGGGCTCTACAGTTTTCTCGACTACGTAATCGAGTTGAAAGAAAAGCAGCCGGATATATTAAATGACCTCCTCACCGATTACCAAGCCACGGCAAACATGAAACGATTGATTGACAGACCGGTTCACAACAGGCGTTTCCACGACCAGAATCCGTCATCCTTTTCTTATAGGGATCGCAACTCAGGACGAGATCGTCGAATACAGGGTCAAAACTCTTCTCCGTTACCAGGAGTGAGCAATGCTACCTGTAATGGTCAGAATACGGAGCCGGAATAAAATAACAGCGTAGTTCCAATAACTCTTAAAACAGATTGGCCGAATGGCTATATGCGGCAGAAATGCTGCACGATGAGTTAGCTCGGCAAAATCCTGAACAAAGACGTCTGCAGCTCCAGTGGCACATGCTTTATCCTGAAAAGCACGGGTCAAAGGAGGAAAAATTATCCAGGCTTAATAAGCCGATAAGCCTGTTTACACAATACTGTAACGAATATTTAGCCTAACTCGCAGCGCATGGATAAAACATATAAAATCGAACCTACAAAATCAGCTTTTCTTCGGCACAGAAACTGATCTTGAAGAATTCTTGTTTGGAACCGAACAAAGTTCATTGCTGGTAATACGGGGAAAGCTGACAGATTTGCAGAATAATAACTGCTTCTATTGCCAAAGTCGGATTCGTACTACTGAAGCAGTTGACCATTTCATACCATGGTCACGATATCCACGGAATATTACACAAAACTTTGATCTTGCTCATGAAAACTGTAATCGCGATAAAAGTGAACTGTTAACAGTATTCAGTCTCTTAATCTCATATTTACTTCTGGTCATTAAACTCAAGCGATGAGATTAGGTATCGTATTCCTGCGCCAGATTAGATATGAAACAGAGGAAAAACTAAATTGACCGTCTGGTTGCAGTCGGAAGTGCCAGTTGGTTCGCTAGAATCGACTGGCAGCTTTCCGTGGGTATGCAGCCATTCGGAAATCTGGATTGAGCGGCTGGGTCGGTTTTTGTCGGTTGGCTTTACATTAATTTGCTCAGTATGA
>DEUU01000252.1 GCA_002362735.1 Dehalococcoidia bacterium UBA3254 | reverse complement strand
GCATGCGAATGGCGTTTGAGGCCGGGGCGGCCAACGAGGGGTTGGGGAATCTTCTAATGTGCGGCCCGTGTTTTGTTGGTGGTTTCGGGGCATTTCATTTAGCCATTGAACCAACCACCGTTTGGGTCAACAAAGCAGGAAAACGCTTTATCGAGGAAGCATTGGGCTGTAGCCCCTTTGAAGCGCCGAATGCTATGCTACGCCAGCCGGAACAGGTCTGCTACAGCATCTTTGATGAAGGTATAAAGCAGCAGGTCACTAAATATGGTTATATACGCCCGGATGCATATACTGTCTCCCCTGTTGATAAGATTGAAAGCGCCCTGAAGGAAAACATTAAAAAAGGAACTCTCGCGACTTCCTCTTCTGTTGCTGGTTTCGCTGAATGGATAGGAGCGGAACCAGCCATACTTAAATCCACGATAGAACAATATAATCAATTCTGTGACATTGGACATGATAGTGAATTTGCTAAAAAAACGGATTATCTAAAGGCATTACGCAATCCGCCTTTCTATGCGGCAAAATGTTATCCGTGGCACCTCGGCTCGGTTGGCGGCTTAAAGGTTAATGAGCGTATGGAGGTATTGAATAAAAACCAACAACCGATCAAGGGATTATACGCCGTTGGTAGTGATACCGGAGGATGGTCATCTTCTACTTACAACCGTTACCTGGCAGGAGCCGGAGCCAGTTATGCCATTAATTCCGGGTTGATAGGGGGTGAAAATGTAGCTGAATATTTATAAAAATAGCGCTAAATTCCAATGATCATCAAATGAAAAAATTCTTTAAAACATTTTCGTGTTTTTTCACAGACGAAAAACTGGTTAAAACGAATAGCAGCCTCGTGGATAACCACCCTGTCTTTTCTCAGCAGTTGTCCAAGTGAATTCCTCAGTATTATTTCTTGAGAAAAATTCCACATAAAATCCACTTACTAAGTTTCGTTTACCTGTCTAAACATACGTCCAGCTTGACATAATCACAGTAGTTGAGGATAAAAAATCGTTTTCTTCTGTATGACCTTTACTTATTGCAGATAGATATTGTTTCTGAGAGAAGGTTACTTTAAAGTATTCGGGTTTTATTACTTTAAGACTCGCCATCCGGCATTTCTACAATAGGTGGAAAGCCGAGAAAGTTGTTACAGCACCTAAAAGGCCAAAGTGGGAATATTTTGGGAAACCTAAACGGAAGAGATAGAATCAACATTTATCGAATAATATGCACGAGTACGAATCCCCTCGGCTCCACCTGTTTACATTTTGTGCTACTTCTATGTTACGTTTGGAGACATTTCATAGATATAAAACTACATATTAAGACTTGATAATTCTGTGGGATGACTAATGGGAACTTATATCTATTGTAATTATCAACGAACTAGTTCACAAAATCATTTTATAACCACGGAAAAAATGTTACAGCCGGGTAGAATCACGATGTACGCTGGTAAGATATCGAATCACCCCTCTTAGAACCTTCCAGTCGATGATTATATGCACTATAGTCACTAATACCACGGCAACACATATCCAGAAATGTACTTCCCCCCAGTTTTCTTTGGTGATACCAAAAAGCAACTCTTGTTGCCCAGCTCGACGTACTTCAGGAGCTAACCAGAGAACCAGCCCGGAAAAAGCAGAGAGCAACCAGACGGTTATCAATGCAATCGCCGTAACTGCCCGGGCATATACTTTTGGTTTTATCTTTTTTTGAACCATAAATCACCCTTCAGTATGTTTATTTTTATATCAGCTTAGTAGCGTATATGATCTACCATTAATCAGCTATTTATTGTTGTGTATATTACTATAAAAAGCATAAGGGAGACTTTATTCCCCTTATGCTTTTTCATCCTAAACTAACATTAAAATTATGGATTAAAGGGTGGCGGATCCTCAATTTGAAACTGGTTGACACACCCCTGACCTTCATCTCCTCGTACCTGAGCACCACCGGCAAAAGCCGGAGCGGCAAAAACTATAGACAGTGCCAGAACGACCAGCATCGTAATCAATATCTTCTTCATTTATCTCTCATGAATTTCATTTTTTACTTATGATACTGAATTCGTATTTTTTATTCCTAATCAAGTTGAGAACTGAAAGCGGCGAGGTGATTCTCCGATCCGCCCAAAAGATTATGATAGACTCTAACGATATCCGCATGTGCACCGGAATCCGCAATTGCTTCTTGCAGGTCTTCGATATCCAGTTCCTCGATGGCAAAGCCAACCTGGTAAGCTACCTGCAACGATGTAAGTCCACGTGTCTTTAATTCATCGTACAAAGTATTGAGTTTTGGATTAATATAACTACCTAAAACGTTCTCATCTGTTACAGGATCAGTAATTCCGTACTTTTCCAGGAGTTTCTCTAGGGCATCGGTATGATTTTGCTCGCTCGCAGCAATATTATCAAAGATACGTGAACCCCACTTTTCATATAGAACCTGATAAACATCCCGAGCTAGCTTTTCTTCTTCACGCATGTAGATTAGCCAATTGGCTTCTATTTCACTAAGTTCAGCAACCTCTTTTACCGACTTGGCACACGAACAGTCACCTGATTGTTGTTGGTTTCCTTTATCTGATTTTTGCTGCCATCCATTTTGTTGTAAGGAGCCTGTACGCATACCGGTACGTTCACCAGTCTGTAGTTTATCCCCATTAACTACGCCTTGTTGCCAACCAGCCTGTTGACCAAGGCTATCACCATTACAGGTGCGACCTCCTTCACCTTTACTGTTGTCGGCCGCAGCAGCTGTCATACCCAAAGATAGGACAAGCACTACAACGCCAATCGTTACCAGCATCGCTCTTGTGATTCTTTTTTTCAATGTTACCCCCTCGTTTTTAAAATGATCAATATGTATTTCATTTATGCTTAACGACGAAATTCCATTATTGTTACACTTAATTACCTTAATGTTACTTTCCCTCCCATTTCTTAATGCAGAAAATCTGATAAAATCATCAGAATTTTCTTGACTGCAAGTCGTGTTCTAGATTCCCGGCATTGTCTGCAGACTAATTTGAGGTATATGACCTAAATGATTATTATTACTGGAGATTCCCAGTATTCCAGTTTTCGCTTTTAAGTATGCTCAGGGATTAATCTCCCATTCGCTGGGCGGCCAAAACGACAACCAGACCTTACCTATGATGTTCTCCCGTGGGAGCGGTCCCCAGATATGAGAATCGTCACTGTGATTCCGGTTATCTCCGAGTACGAAATAATAATCTGTTGGAATTGTAAGTCTTTTCATGTTGTAACTGGGATTTTCAAGAACATAAGGTTCAGATAGCGGTGACCCGTCAATGTAAACAAGTCCGTTTCTTACTTCAACAGTCTCGCCCGGTAATCCCACAATACGCTTTATATATTCGATATGATTATCGGTAGGTGGACGAAGTATTACTACATCACCGCGTTTGATCTCATCTATCTTATAAGTGATTTTATTAGCGATCAAACGCTGCCCAGTCTCAAAATTTGGTTCCATACTGGATCCAAATACCACTGAGCTTTTTATGGTTACCTGTAAACTCAGAAAAACTAACAGAGATACTATTACTGTAACTAAAATTTCACGAATAGTGTTTTTCATTTGATTTTAAAACCAGTTAAAAATACTGCTCCGCCTGATGAATACACAGGGGAGCAGTATTTTTCATTAACTATACCTATTATTTTATTGCTTGCCGTAAGTATTACCGTTGGTACCATTTGGTGCATCGAACCCGCTGCCGTCAGAAATACCATCGCCCGAATTCGGCGCTGGTCCCAATGGGCCCGCATCGTTTTGGGTACTCTCGGTATCATTACCGGACATTGTCCCACTCTGCTGTTCTTGAGTTTGGTTCTTTACGGGGTCATCAACCGGTCCGTCGCTGCCGTATCGGTATTGGCTGCGTATCTGGTTTAGTACTCCTTCCTGGGTAGCGATGGCCTGCTGCAGCCTTTGCTGAGCTTCCGCTCCAAGTTGTTCACAGTTCGCTATCATTTCCTGGTTCATATTTTGTATTCTTTCACATTGCTGTAAGGCTTCCTCTATTTCTGAACCATCTGCCTGCCCCACCATATTCTGTATCCGTTGCCGCTGTTGCTCCATTAATGCCAGGTTTAGTTCGATCGCTTCTTCTGCATTCTGGCCGGCAAGAGTGCGGACGGCTGTCTCCTGGCATTCTTCTGCCTGCAGGCGGGTTTGCTTCCTTATCTGCTGGCAATTTTCGGATTCGTCATTTTGATTCTGTGTCATCACTGCGATGTGCCGTGCCATCATCAATGCCGCTCTCTCTGCCGTTCCGTTGTCTCCCCCCATCGCCTGCTCCATATTCCGGTTGGCGATATTCATATAATACCGGTATTGATTTGCTGATTGCTCCATGCTGCCCGCCCGGTTTTGCTCTGCCATCATTTCCATTTCGGCCAGTTTTTCTCCGGCATAATGCAGGGCTTTTTGCAGTTTACTTTCCGGGCCAAAGGTGAGTGCCATGTTCAGACGCTGCATCCAAGTCTCCATGAAATAAAACCCGTATGCCGGGGTCATGCCGGGGTCCGGCAGCGTCTCCGCTTCCGCCGCCAGCACATTGGCCGGAATCATGACTGCCAGTGCTAATACTGCCAGTATTGTAAACATCCTCTTTTTCATTCTATATCTCCTTTGGTTTTTTGGGATCTCACCAAAGCTTAACGAATGCTTTGGTATTCTGTTACAGTAGGTAGCAGAGACGATAGTACTATTATTCACTTAAAAGGGAGATAATCGGTTTACTTTAGTCTCCAAATGACCAAAGTGGGAAATCTTCGGGAAACCTAAAAGGAAAAAATAGAGAATATTACCGAATGGTTTTTATTCGTTCGAGTCCCCTCCGCTCCGGTTAAAACACCATGTGCTACGTTTACACAACAAGTATTTACGTTTACTACATATTTTATTAACATCATAGCTTCGGCGATACCCTTTAAAGTTATCGGCAGTTTGATAAAGTCTTCTAATATTTGATTTTCATGAATCTGATATAATGTCAAGCTAACTTTTACATTTCGTTATGTGGATATTATTTGCTTTCGGTTCTGCCGTTTTTGCTGGTTTGACCGCTATCATGGCGAAGTTGGGTATACATAACGTTGACTCTAACCTTGCCACGGCTATACGTACCATTGTTGTTCTTGTTTTCTCCTGTCTCATGGTATTTATTGTAGGTTCTCAAGAAACCATTCATGATATCGATAGCAAAGCCCTGCTTTTTCTCGTGTTATCAGGTATCGCTACCGGTGCCTCATGGCTCTGTTATTTCAAAGCACTACAGATTGGCGTAGTGAATAAAGTTGCTCCAATCGACCGCTCCAGCGTTATTCTCACCATAATCCTGGCCATTATCTTTCTGAACGAAGCGGTCACTCTAAGCAAGATTGCCGGCGTCGTCGTTATCGGCTTCGGTACCTTCCTGATGACTTATACCCGGCAGATCAGCGAGAAGCAAACAATCGGCCGGCAAAGGCTGGTATATGCTATCCTTTCGGCCGTGTTTGCCAGCCTGACCTCGATTCTAGCTAAGGTTGGCATCCAGGGGGTGGAGTCCAATTTGGGGACGGCTATCCGGACGGTGGTCGTCCTGGTCATGGCTTGGATGATGGTCTACATTGTTAAAAAGCAGGGTGAGATCAGGCATATCGATAATAAAAGCTGGGCTTTCATCTGCTTGTCCGGAATTGCTACAGGAGCATCATGGTTATGCTTCTACAGGGCTTTACAGACAGGTCCGGCCAGTGTTGTGGTTCCAATTGATAAGCTGAGTATCGTTTTCACCGTGGCTTTTTCATTCTTTATCCTGAAAGAGAAGTTGACCAGGAGATCCTTCACCGGATTAGTGCTTATCGTTGCTGGTACCCTTGTATTGTTGGTGTAATTTGAGGTCAGAAGTGTCTACAATGAAAAGAACGGACAAACAACTATTTCTGAAGCATAATTTATCACTCTTTGACGCTGTGTCAATAAATATAGGAGCCATTATTGGTGCAGGCATCTTTGTAGTTACGGGAATCGTTGCCGGTTTAGCCGGTTCGGCGATGATCATATCTCTGCTACTCGCCACAATAGTCTCCTTATTTACGGCTTTAACGTTTGCCGAACTGTCTGCCAAATACCCCAAAGAGGGAGGGGCATATGAATTTGCCCATCAACTGGTATCTC
>DEUU01000081.1 GCA_002362735.1 Dehalococcoidia bacterium UBA3254 | reverse complement strand
TTGAGACAGGTTATCGCTGTCGGCGGTAATTTGAAAAAAACGGCTATCCTGGATAATTTCTGCTGGGGAAATGTGAAGCGGCCGGAAGCCTTGGGGGCTTTAGTCCGGGCATCCCAGGCCTGTTATGATATGTCGGTAGCCTATGGCGTCCCTTTTATTTCCGGTAAAGATAGTCTAAATAATGAATTCGAAGTTGAAGGCCAAATTATCTCGATTCCTCATACTTTATTGATTTCCGCCATTGGAGTCATGGAAGACGTGAAAAAAGCGATTTCCATGGACTTGAAGCGCATCGGGGATTCTTTATATATCATAGGCCTCACCGGTAACGATCTGGGAGGATCGGAATATTTTGCTGCACACCAGGCAATAGGGAACAACGTACCGCGGGTTGATCCGCATCAGGCTAAAGCTAGTATGGATGCATTGAGCACAGCTATTGAAATAGGACTGGTTAGCAGTTGTCACGATTGTAGCGAAGGAGGCCTTGGAGTAGCCCTTGCCGAAATGGCTTTCGCCGGAGGATTGGGAGCATCGATTTATTTAAAAACCGTGCCCCGCACCGGACCTTTATATCGAGATGACTTTATCTTGTTCTCCGAGTCCAATAGCCGTTTTCTGGTGGAGGTGGAGCCGGAAAAGGAAGCCGAGTTTATGAAAGTAATGGCAGGAGTCCCGATGGGGGCGATCGGTCATGTCAGTCAGGAGGAAGTCCTGGAAGTATATGGTTTAAGTGATGAAAAAATTATTGAAGCACCACTGGCTGAACTTAAAGAGTCCTGGCAAAAACCGCTGAGGTGGTAAAGTCAAGTCAAAAGCCAAAAGTCAAAGATAGGAGTAAGGGAGTTGAATTAAGATGTATATTTATGAATCCTCCCTTTCACCTTCCCAAATCTTGAATCCTGAATCATAAATCGCTAATGAGGATATAATTTAATGAATAAAGTTAATGTTCTGGTTCTACGGGGGCCGGGCACAAACTGTGATCAGGAAACGGCCTTTGCCTTTCAGCAGGCTGGAGCCTCAACCTCCATCAGCCATATTAATCAGCTAATTCGTCGTGAAAGGCGCCTTTCAGATTATCAGGTCCTGGTGGTGCCGGGAGGCTTTACCTATGGCGATGATATCGCCGCTGGAAAAGTCCTTGCTAACGAGTTAAAGCTGAAGTTGGGTGAAGATATAAAACAATTCGTCGCGGATGGCGGACTGATACTGGGGATATGCAACGGTTTTCAGGTGCTGGTAAAAGCGGGCATTTTACCGGATATCAATAAACCGGATGAGATTCCATTCACTCTGACGACAAATGATGCCGGCCGATTTGAGTGCCGCTGGGTTCATATGAGAGTGGAAAAGAATAGTCCCTGCGTTTTCACTGAGGGGATGGATAGCGTCTATCTGCCGGTGGCCCACGGTGAAGGCAAAGTAGTCACTGATGTACGGGGTTTACGGGAGATAAACGCTGTCCTCTACTATTCCGATGAAGCTGGCGATATACAGGCTGGTTATCCCTATAATCCCAATGGCTCCATGAATAATATCGCCGGTATCTGCGATCCTACCGGGCGAATCTTTGCATTGATGCCGCATCCTGAACGTCATATCCGTTTTACCCAGCATCCTCAGTGGACACGCAAAAAGCCCCGGGATTTTGGGGACGGTTTTGCGATCTTCCAGAATGCAGTAAAATGGGCTAAGAGAAAGTAGCTATTCTTCGCTTCCTGGAAGAGAGAAATAAGGGAGATTTATCTTGTTGAGAAAGGTCACACGCATCGGGGTTCTGGCAGATACCCACGTCCATAGTCTTAAAGAAATATCACCCGCGTTGCTCGATCAATTAAAGACCATGGATCTGGTCATCCACCTCGGCGATTTTGTCAGTATGGAACTGGTCGATTATTTTAAAAGCTTCAACAATTTTTACGGCGTAGCCGGAAATCATGATCCTCATAACATCAAAGGGATATTACGCCGTTCGGATGTCATTGAGGTAAACGGGAAAAGACTGGGACTTCTTCACGGTTACTGGATGCCTCTTTTTTGCGATCATCGTTCAACCGCCAGATTCAAAAACGAAAATGTTGATGCCATCCTCTACGGCCATACTCATGTTATCCGGAATGAGGTCAGGGACCGCGTCCTCTGGTTCAATCCGGGAAGCGCCGCGGCATTGTGGCCGGCTCCGTGGATAACCTATGGAATATTAGAGGTTGGAGAGTCCATTACCGGTAAGATCATCTCAATATCCGGTAAGTTCAGGCCTGGATTCTCAAAATTTACGGATGCTATTGTGAGCCGCAATACCGTTATTAAATGGGTCTGCGGTGTGCCTCGTTCTCCAGACTATTGCAAAAATGGTTAATAATGTTTAGAATAGCCTCTGAGGTAAACCGGATTAAAAAAGAATGATCATATATCGCCTTGCCCAATTTGGCCGGTTTTGTATTTCCAGATTGCCCGCCAGGATTAGCTATCCAATCGCCGCTGGAATCGGTGATGGTTTATTTTATTTCTGGCCCCGCGGACGCCGGAATATGATCAAGAGCGTCGCGAATATTCTGAACAAGAATATCAATGATCCCGGCGTGAAAAAAATTTCCCGGCACTGCATGCGGAATTTCATCAAGTATGTTGTTGACCTGCTCCGGTACCCCTTTCCGGAGGAGGACTTCTTTAAGAAGCAATTTCAGCTCAGCGGGCGGGGGTATCTGGATGAGGCTCTGAAAGAAGGAAATGGGGTTGTCCTGGTTAGTTTCCACCTTGGTAACCTGGATCTTGGCATCCGTTTGCTAAGCAGCCTGGGTTACCGTATCAATGCTATTGTCAATAATCTTGAATGGTCCGGACAATTAGATAGAATTCTCCAGGAGCCGCGGTCTTACAATGGCGTTAACCTCATTAAAACCAGAGATGCCTCAGCTCATATTCTGGAGATCTTGCGCCGCAACGAAGTTCTGGCTTTAATGATAGATTGTCCTAATGGCAACCGCGGCGTAAAAGTTAAACTTGGTAATAAATGGGTTCTCCTTCCGGCTGGCGCTGCCACTTTAGCTTTGAGGACGGGCGCCCGGTTAGTCCCCTGCGGCCTGGTCAGGACTTCCAATACTACCTTCCGGGGTATTATTGGAGAAGCTATCGAATATCTGCCTACCGGCAAAGTAGCCGAAGACGCCCGCGAGCTTCCGACGGGAGGCGTCAGACACCGCGCACCGCTTGCAGCGCAAT
>DEUU01000002.1:1584-2739 GCA_002362735.1 Dehalococcoidia bacterium UBA3254 | reverse complement strand
CGAAAGTATGTTAATATGATCTTGATTTTGGCCGGGCTACCGTACTATTTAACCGTAAAGTATAGTAATTACATGACGGTAACACATTACTTTCAAATTGCATCGGTACAATTCCATTAATTTTTCCCAATAATTCTGAATACAACCAGGCATTTGTCCGACGCATCTTGTTCCACTCATCAAGATGCCTGAGCTTTACTCGCAGGATCGCGGCCTGTATTGCATCCAGACGGCTGTTGAAACCATGCATTATATGGTAATAAGTAATTCTAGACCCATGTAAGTGTAACAGAGATAAGCGGTCAGCGGCTTCAGCATCGTTGGTGGTTATCAATCCTCCATCGCCATAAGCACCTAAATTTTTGGCTGGGTAAAAGCTAAAACAGCCGATATTTCCTATAGAGCCAACTTTTTTCCCTTTGTATTCAGCTCCAGCGGCTTGGGCGCAGTCTTCAATTACGTATAGCTTCTTCTTTTTTGCGATATCCATGATCGTATCCATTTCCGCCGGATGTCCATAGAGGTGAACCGGAATTATTGCTTTGGTTCGAGGGGTAATTTTAGAAATTATCTGTTCTGCACTAATATTGAACGTCTGTGGATTTATATCTACGAATACCGGTTTTGACCCAGATCTCACGATCGACTCTGAAGTGGCGAAGAAAGTGAATGGGGTTGTAATAACTTCATCTCCGGACTTAATGCCATAGGCTAACAGGGCTAGTAATAAGGCATCGGTTCCCGAAGCTACTCCAATTGCGAATTTAGTTCCACAGTAAGAAGCCATTTCTGTTTCGAAAGCTTTTACTTCCGGCCCTAATATTAATTGGCCGCTTTGTATAACCCCAAGTATTGCCCGGTCGATTTCATCTTGAATCATTTTATATTGAAATGTGAGATCGGTCATTGGAATTGTCATGATAATTCTAAGGCTCCTTTATTCAAATGTTATGTGATAAAATATGTGAGTAACCCATTACAAAATTATCATATCTTTAGTCTATATAGATTGACAGCATAATTATAACATAGGCAAAATTATTAAAATTCTGTTAAGTAAACCCGTACAGGTACCGATTGCTCTTTCCCAAGTCGGGAATAGTGAATATTTCTATCTTTACTAAATTGCATCACTGCTGTCCAAAATAACTTAGG
>DEUU01000002.1:0-1325 GCA_002362735.1 Dehalococcoidia bacterium UBA3254 | reverse complement strand
AAAATAACTTAGGAAGCATGATTTTAGACAGGTTTACACGCCTGTAAAATGAGTAGTTTTGGTTTTTCGATTTTCCACCCCCTCCAGTAAAGAGATTGGTAAAGGGAGAGGGGGTGGATGCTGTCTAAAATACCATCTCCAATTGAGGACTGGGTATGACCGGAGGCGTTGCGAAAGGATTATCCAACCAGTCCCAGAGGTTACGGTAAGAAAAGAGATTCAAACGTAAAAGAGCGACCAGCCGGCATAGAGGCAGATCACCCTTGGAACGGAATTGAAGATACTTGATTAGCAGGATGGTAATAAGTGCTGTCCAAATCTGCGTCTTTAACGCATTGGGCGTGGTGCCGACGAAGGTCTTGATCTTCAGGTGTTGTTTGAGCACCTTGAAGAAGAGCTCGATCTCCCAGCGGTCCCGGTATATCTGTCCGATAGTGGTCGGACCAAAATGCAGGTGATTAGTCAGTAGTGCAATCTCCTGCTGATTTTCATTATCCCAGACCACTACCCGACGCAGTGGTTCAGGATATTTAAGGCTGGTTTGGGCACCGGTAAAGCGGATTATCTGGTCCGCCCGGATATTCAGACGATGGGGCAGCAGGCGGTCATCAATCACTTTATAAGCGGCGTTATCCTTAAGACGGGTTACGAAATAGACCCCGGAGTGCGTCCATTGAGAAAAGAGGTCAAAGTCACAATAAGCCCGGTCTACGGCAATGATGCTGCCAGCCGGAAGAGTGAAATGGCGGGCAGTGGCAACATCGGTGGTCTTGCCCGTGGTAATTACGGCGAAGTCCGGCAGATAGCCATCGTGATCCAGCAGCAGGTGGAGTTTAACCGCCCCTTTGGTCTGGCGGAAGTCAGCCCAGGGGAATAAGCTCAGGCACAGGTCGATGGTAGTCGAGTCCAGACTGAGCAGTTTATTCTTGAAACGAAACCGCTTCTTTTTACCCGGTGCCTCTTCCCGACAGATATCCAGCATCTGGAAGAACAGTTTTATAAACAGTTCATGGGGACGGTGTGTATTGGCGTAGGCAAGCGTGCTCTTGGGAGGAGCCTGGCGCAGACCTAAATGATTGAGCTTACCGCAGGTGACCGCTAATCCATCACTTATCTCACGTAAGCTCTTGGCTTGGGTAAACTGACAGAATAACATGGCGACTAACTGGTCCCAGGAGGCAAAACCTTTAGTGCTACGTTCGGCTCCGGTTTCGTATACCAGTCGGGCAAAAGAGGTGCGAGGCATAATTTGGAGAATTTGACTGAACATATTTGTGGTAAACTTCATGATGAGACTCCTTTGAGGTGTTTGGTGATCGGTTATG
>DEUU01000046.1:19165-29436 GCA_002362735.1 Dehalococcoidia bacterium UBA3254 | reverse complement strand
AGGGCTTTTTGCAGATTCTTAAAGACAAATTTGCGATAGATTAAAGCGCAGATGATAGCACCCAGAGCACCGATGGCCGCGGCTTCGGTAGGAGTGGCAATACCTCCGAACATAGACCCTAACACCGCCACAATCAAAAATACGGGTAAAACGACGGCTTTCAAAGAAGCCATCTTTTCCGGCCAGGTCGCCCTTTCTTCAGGCTTCACGGGAGGGCCTAACTTCGGATTACGGATGCAAACAAAAAGAATATAAACTATATACAATGAAGAGAGGATTAAGCCAGGAATAATGCCGCCGATGAACATCTGGCCAATGGACTCATTAGCCCAGAGTGCCCAGACGATCATTCCTGTGCTGGGAGGAATAAGCTGCCCCAGCCCGCCTCCGGCTTCAATACAACCCATAACCAATTTCTTATCATAGCCCCTTTTTATCATAGATGGTAAGGCAACAATACCCATAGTCACAATAGCAGCCGCGCTGACTCCGGACATAGCGGCAAAGACAGTACAAATAATAATAGTGCCTACTGCCAGTCCGCCGGGAATGCCACCGAACCATTTTTGCATCATGGAGTATAGATCATCCGCTACACCCGAAGTCTCCAGAATACCCGCCATTAAAATAAAAAGCGGGATAGCCAGCATGGTAAAAGTGTTCATCAGCCGGTACATGGCGGACGGGACCAGGCCCAGAAGATCCGGGCCCATCACAAAATAAGCAAAGGCGATGCTCATGCTGCCAAGAACGAAGACGATCGGTAGACCGGTCGCCAGAAAGAGTATCATTAAAGCAAATAAAAGTATAGTTAGAACTTCAACGCTCATTAGCCGATCTCCTTCTCTGCAGATGAAGCGGCGCCTGCTCCAGGTTCACCGGATAGACCTTTTTCAGTAAGTGTAACAATATTCCGGCCCAGGTTCGCCAGTCCCTGAAGTAATAAGAGGAACCCACCAATAGGAATTAAAATTTTGGTCGGCCAGAGCAAAGGACGCCAGGCGCTTTCGCTACGCTCGGCGAATTGAAAAGACTTGATAGCGATATCCCAACCCTTCCAGATCAAAACACCCACAAAGGCCAGAAAAAGCACGAATGTACAGATATCCATGATCGCCCTTCCCCTAGAAGACAATTTCACGAAAAAAACATCCATACGCACGTGTCCTTCCTTAAGAAGGGTATATCCACCACCCAGCGTAAAAAAAGCGCCAAATAGAAAGACACTCATCTCCGAAGACCAGGTTTGAGAAGCATTAAATGCTTTTCGCATGAGGATTTCAATCAGTATCACTACCAGCGAACCCAGAATGAGATAGCTGGCCGCCCCACCGACTGTTTGATTTAATTTATCCACATAGCTCAGCCAACGCCGCATTTTCATTTTGCCCTTCCTGATTTCTTCTTCACTTACTTTTAGACCTGGAAATTACTGAAAAGTAAGATGAAAGAAATCAGTTGCTTGCCATAAGACGTCTTATGGCAAGCAACTGTTATTGTTGTTGAATTAGAAGCCAGGTCTGCCGATCTCTTTGAAGTAATCTCTGACTAATTGAACACCCTTGGCTGCCGTTGGATCCTTCTTGGCAGTGTCGTCCCAGTAAGCCATGCTGGCATCGACGACCTTTTTCTGATCATCTGCAGAGAGCTGAACAAATTTGAAGCCCCATTTTGTCATCTGCTCCATAGTCGGCATTTTACGGGTATTGTAATACCGGCTATCCCAGGAAGCCCACTGCTTGGCAGTCGTATAGATAATCGTCTTTAAATCCTGAGGCAGGGCATCCCACTTCTTCTGATTAACTAACCAGGAATGCGTGCCGCCAATACTGAAAGCGGGCATCAGAAGGTAAGGTGAAACCTCATACATCTTGGCCGGTCCGGACCAGGTCGTAGCGAAAAAACCGCCATCCAGGGTCCCGGAGGAGATGGCAGAATAGACTTCGGTCAAGGCCATCGTGACGCCGGAGGCACCAAGTTTGGAGATAATATCGATGTAGGAACCGAAGGCTCGAATTTTCTTACCCTTCAGGTCAGCGAGGCTCTGTACAGGTTGTTTCAAATGAACTGTAAGATAAGCCGGGGCGGCGCTGAAATCAGTCAACAGGTAAACGCCGCGCTTGGCATATTCCTGTCTTACCATATCTTCCAGGCCATAGTCCCAGAGAATCTCTTCCATTTCATAATTGGTCCGCCAGCTTCCGGGTAATCCATCTTCAACCGCGCACAGCGGAATAGCACCGATCCAGTGCCCGGCGGTAGTGGTGGCGATATCGAGGGTCCCGTTACTGACTCCATCCAGCATCTGCTGCATGCCTACGATGGAATCGTTTGGATACCTCTTCATCTTTACCCGGCCGTTGGTATTTTTGTCGATCATTTCCATCAATTTATCCAGGTTAGTACCAGTAGTGATAGACTCATAAGCCATATGGGCCTGGAACTTCCATTCAACGGGCTGGAAAGCAGCAGTCGTAGCAGGAGCTTGAGTCGTAGCAGCTGCCTGGCTGGTTGTGCTTGCTGGTGGAGGATTTGAAGTCGTCGCAGATTTGGTACAGGCGCCTAATAAGCCGGCGATTAATACGGCGACCAGAATAACACCAATAATAATTCCTTTTTTCATGTTTTAAACTCTCCTAAATAATATCCTTTAAATAAAACCTGCTCGTTCAAAGCTGATCGAACAATACACCTCCTCGATTGATATTATTTGAATAAATACTGGCTTCGAAATAATTTAGTGGTGGAAATTCGAGCATATCTCTTCCGGTATTGGGGAATAGCTTAGGGCTAGTATAAAGAGTATTTAGGCTGTTTGTCAACATTTCTACCGACTGGGGGGTAGGTTTTGTTAAAATTATTAAATAATTACAGAAATCATATTCGATTGGTTTTGTTCAAAGTAGTTGGTAAAAATTTGATTCTGCAATTCTATATTGTAAGCCAGGTTCCTGAAGCATCATGGAACGCTCCTTCTACCAGCGAAGATTCAACCTCAAATTTCTATTTAAAGACTTGACTAATACAGTTTTTTATCCCAGTATTAATAAGACTATTCCGGGATAATTGGTTTTAATTGATGCAGAAAAGGAAAGTTAGATGCTGAATCATACCATGGAAGATCTGGAAAGGATATTTCATCCCCGCTCTGTAAGTATCATAGGAGCTTCCAGCCGCGAAGGAAGTTTTGGCAGGCTAATTTTAGACGGTTTTATTAATATGGGGTTTAAAGAAATCTATCCTGTACACCCGCGGGAAAAAGAATTGCTGGGTTTAAAAGCTTATAACAGTATTAAAGAGATACCGCATCCGGTTGATCTGGCAATTTTGCTGGTTCCCCAGGGAGAAGCGATGTGGGTGGTCAGGGAATGTGCCGAAAAGGAAGTGAAAGGCATCGTCTTATTCTCGGCAGGTTTCGGAGAAAAAAACTCCGAAGGAAAGAAGCTTGAAGAAGAGCTAGCGTTAATTGCACGCAGCAGCGGAACCAGAATCATCGGTCCAAATACCAACGGGCTTTACTGTCCTTCTTCCCGCCTGCTTACTTTACCCAGTTCACTCATGGCCGGCGGGTTGCCATTAGAAGCGGGTGGGTTAAGCATTGTGTCTCAAAGCGGCTCTTTCAATGATTATTTGTGTATTGCTCTCACGCAAAAGAATATCCGGTTCAACCAGGCTGTTAGCTCGGGCAATGAATGCGATCTAACTTCGGTGGACTACCTGGAATACTATGGCCAGGATAGCGGGACCCGGGTAATTGCCGGTTATATTGAGGGTATTAAAGACGGCCGCCAATTTTACGATGTTTGTCGACGCGTCTCCCGACAAAAGCCGATAATCCTCTGGAAGGGGGGAATCACGGAAACCGGTGCAAAAGCGGCTTTAGCCCATACCGGGGCTTTAGCAGGTTCCGAACAGGTCTGGAATGCGATGTTTAAACAAGCAGGTATTACCAGTGTTAATAGTTTCGAGGAAATGGTGGACTGCATCCTGGCATTCTACTGGCTCCCCTTACCTGAGGGAAAAAGACTGGCTATACTTTCAGGCATGGGTGGAACTAACATCGGTACGGCAGATAATTGTATTTTGATGGGACTGGAAATTGCCAAACTCAGCGAGCGAACCCTGCAAAGACTCAAAGAATTGATCCCGTCTGCCGGCACTGCAGTTGGCAATCCAATGGATATCGGAGTAGGATCATTGATGAATCCCGATCTGTATGGGCAAACAGCCCGGGCTTTAGCTGACGATGAAAATGTAGACTTGCTACTGGTAATTACCGGACCGGAAAGTCCTTCTATGATCCAGAGTGTAGCCCGTGCCGCGAAAGAAATTAAAAAGCCTATGGCGGTCGCGATCTTTGATCTACCGGAACTGGTCTGGCCGCAAGCGAAATACCTCCTGAAAAATAATATTCCGGTTTTCCGGGACCCCAAAAGAGCGGGGTACGCTCTGACGAAGATGGTGGAGTATACTGAATACAGAGCTAAATTCGGATGAAATACAATTTCGACACATTCTGTGACAGAACAAATACCAGCTGTGAAAAATGGGACTATAAGCAACCTATTTTCGGTCGCGAAGATATAATACCGATGTGGGTAGCGGATATGGATTTTCCGGTCGCCCAGCCGATTGTAGATGCTCTTAAGAAACGCGCGGAACACCCCTGCTACGGTTATACCCGGGCTAGCTCCAGTGTTATCGAAGCCGTGGTAGATCGGATGAAAAGGAAATTTAACTGGAAAATCAATCCGGAATGGATAGTTTTTACCCCGGGGGTAGTACCAGCTCTCAATGTCGCTGTCAGAACTTTAACCCACCCTGGTGATGAAGTCATTTTGCAGGAACCAGTCTATTACCCATTCTTCTCCGCGGTGACTTCCAGCGGATGCCAGATAGTCACCAATGAACTCAA
Source organism: Dehalococcoidia bacterium UBA3254 (assembly GCA_002362735.1). The sequence goes on along the minus strand of DEUU01000046.1, from coordinate 24,521 downwards.
GTTAATTAATAATCGATATACAATGGACTTTGCTGATCTGGAGAGCAAGTTCCTTTCCAAACCTGGAATGCACCCCACTCCAAGCCGCATCAAGGCCACTATTCTCTGTAATCCGCAAAACCCGGTTGGACGCCTCTGGACCAGGGAAGAGCTAAGTCAATTTGGAGAGATTATCATCCGGAACGGAGCCACGGTCATCTCGGATGAGATCCATTGCGAAATCCTCTTTAAGGATTACAGGCATACTCCTTTTGCGGCCATCTCTGAAGAGTTTGAGCAGAACTGCATTGTTTGCATGGCGCCAAGCAAGACCTTCAGCCTGGCCGGTCTCGCAGCCTCCTCGATAATTATTCCCAATAAGAAGTTACGGTATGCTTTTACCAATTTCAGAAATGGGATTTTACCATACCCGAATCTTTTCGGCTTGACTGCCATGGAAGCCGCTTACCGGTACGGGGACGAATGGCTGACGCAGGTACTGGTTTATTTACAGGGAAACCTGGACTTTATGCTGGATCATTTCGATCAAAGAATCCCGCGAATAACGGTGATTCCTCCACAAGGTACTTATTTGATCTGGTTGGACTGCCGCAGCCTGAAGTTGGACAACCTGACCCTGAGGAAATTCATGCGTGAGACCGCTCGAGTAGGGATGGACGATGGATTCCTCTTCGGTAAAGGGGGAAATGGCTTCCAGAGGATGAACATCGCCTGCCCTCGTTCCATCCTTACCGAAGCTTTGCAGAGAATTGAAAAAGCAGTGAACAATCTTTAAAGTTTTACGGGAAACACCCTAACTGGCAAGTACGGACCTTTATATGAATCTGGTTACACGCCTCTCCAACCTCTTTCGGCGTCACTTTTAATTCTTTTGCAATTTGAAAGGCTTTCGCACAAGGCAGCTTACCATCTACCAGAGAGTCCAGTATCTTTTTCTCCAGGTCATTGTTCATATTTCAGTCCTTCTAATCAAATTTATTATATTTACAATCGATCGAATCTAATTTTAACATTTATGCCCGGGCTCTTCGAGTACCGCCCTGATAATTGTAACGGATCGAAAAGTAAGATAAAATCTGAGCTAGCGGAGATCAAAAAAATAATGAAAGTTGCCTTACATATCTGCTGTGCAGTCTGTGCCGCCGGTGCGGCTGAGAGGTTAATTCAGGAAGGCCATCAAGTCCAGGGGTTTTTCTTTAACCCGAATATTCATCCTGAAGAAGAATACCAGCGCCGGCTGGCTAACACGAACAAGGTGGCTCAAGAATTGGGTTTTCCATTGACCGAAGGTCCCTATATTCCCGATGACTGGTATAAAATAATTGCGTCTCTGGAAAAAGAACCAGAAGGCGGGAAACGCTGTTTGGTCTGTTTCAGAATGCGATTGGAAAGCACTTATCAATTTATGCTTAAAACTGGTTCCGATGTTTTTACGAGTACCCTGACAATGGGATCGAACAAACCTGGAGAACTCATTACCAGAATCGGGCAGGAGATCGCCGGAGAAAAATTTCTCAATCGTGATTTTAAAAAAAAGGATGGATTTAAACGTGCCAGCGAACTCTCCTCGAAATGGGGCTTATACCGCCAGCACTATTGCGGATGCATCTATAGTCTACGTTAGATAACTTGACACAGAGGGTAGTCCTTGATACACTTCTTAATTGGGCTACGCGATGTAGCCCTCATTTATCCACATGGCCCCATGGTGTAGCGGTCTAACATGCCACCCTGTCACGGTGGAGATCGCGGGTTCAAATCCCGCTGGGGTCGCATCTGCAATACATACTGTGACATGTCCTAATAATTCAAATCAAAGAAGGGCTTATACTCTGGTCTTGGAGTGACTGCTATTATTCTTTTATCTTTTATCCAAATTACCTCAAAGAGACATTTCAAGAGTCGATTCCTTTGTTCTGGCATGCTGTCTTCCCAAGCTTTCACGATATTCCCAAGAAAAGAGGCTAATTTAGCTAGGGAGCCGTTTTCAGGTTGCTCCCCCGGAAGCTGTTTGAGTTCTCTTTCCAAGGCAGCATATTCTGAGAAATATTCACTTTTAGTTTTATGTCCCCATTCGGATAATTCCTTAAGTTTCTCCAATCGAGCCTTAAGTGAATTCTTTTGTTTTTCCACGTCATAGGCCGAATACAATTGTTTATGGGCTTCGACAATTTTTTCTTGGTAACCTACAGGTATATGGAAAGCACTTAGATATGTTACCAATTGCTTCTCATAAATATCTAGGCATGTCGATGATTGGCTGCACTTCCCATTTTTTATTCTTCCATTACAAGCTAATCTTGGTCGTCCTCTACCTTTAAATACTCTTAGCGTACTGCCGCATTCGGCACACTTTGTTATTCTAGATAATGAATATATTTGAGCATCAGAACGGATAGTTAATGGGTTGGTGGTTCTAACGGCTCGCATCTTTTGTACTTCGTTAAACAAAATCGAGAACAATTAAAAACTATTCCAGATTATCACTATTCTACTTTGTATTAAATCTATTGCCAGAAGTTAATGTTAAGGTTAAAATATTTAAAACGAACTAAGGGAAATAAATGCTTAAACAAACGGTATAAGTTAAAAACCTAGAGGAGGTTCATTGTGACAATAGAAGAGTTAGAAGCCAGGGTAAAGATGCTAGAGAATCAAATCCAGGTTATGCATGACATTGAGGATATTAAAAGGCTACAAAGAGCTTATGGCTATTACATCGAACACTGGATGTCACAAGAGCTAATCGATTGTTTCTCTGATAGTACAGACGTTGTTTGGGAATCGAACGTGGGCACACTCTTTGGCAAAGATGGCATCAGGAGATTTTTTAATCGGAATCATGATCAGGATGGGAAAATATCTCCGGAGTTTCTGCATCAGGTAATGCAACTTTCGGGTATCGTGGATGTTGACCCAAATGGGCTTACGGCTAAGGGGCGATGGTATGGTTGGGGTGCTACTGCACTGCCTGGGGCAGGAGGTTTTACCCAGACGTTTATAAATGGGGTATATGAGTGCGAATATGTAAAAGAAGATGGAAAATGGAAGTTTTTGAAGCTGCGGTGGAGTAAGATATTTACCGCAGAACCCGGAAAAGGCTGGGTCAATCCGGAACGAATCGCACCTATCGGTTCCGAGAAGATGGATCCTCCGTTTGAAGCAGACCTACCCCGCAAATTTGATACCGGATATCCATCCGGTTATATTCTCCCCTTTCACTACAAACACCCTGTGACAGGGAAGGAAACGACTGAAGGGTTAAATAATGCTTCTTTGAAGGTATTGAAAAACCAGAAATAGATGTTCAACCGTTTGATATAGGCTAGGGAATAATCGAATTTCCCTGTCTAAAGATGAAGCCAGATAACGGGAATACAAGCGGTATAGAACTTACAAACCATAAGGTTTCATCACACATATAGACTAGTTCCAGGTTAGAAACTTTAAGAGGACAATCTCATAAAGGAGATTAACAGCATTTTAAGGCCTTTTTCTTGATTATACTTAAGCTTAAAAGCTCCTTTTTTATTATCATTTTTCGGCATTATATTAATCTCAAAATTTGAATAGCGGATCAGGTTAGAACCAGGAATGGTTTTAGCTTATCCGCTATTTTTATTAATATATAAGAATTAATTGTTTTGTGATAGAATAGGGCAAAACAAAGCTCAGGGAAAGTTAAAAAATGAAAGTATTGCTGTTAAATAGATAATAGATATTTCATCAAGGCTAGGTAATCTCTATGATTAATCTAACACCGACTACATTGTGCCCAAAATGCAAACATATGGTTAAACCCATCCGTAAGATTGGATTAGTGAAGCTATTTGTTGGACTTTTTATCCCAATAAATAAAAGTTATTTTGGTGGAGAAGATGCCAAGTCATGTCCGCTTTGTGGTTATGAAGATGTCTATGATGAAGGGCTAGGTTTAATTAAACCTGATACTCCTGAGCAGGTAGCCGATTATACGCTTACTACGAAAGATACAGGGACGGTAGCCAGAATTAATAGGTTGTTGAAGGGAAAGAAATAGGGCAAATATTTCTCAGTTTGGAGAATAATTAAATATGGGAAAATTAATACAAATCAAGGATTATGATCCAAATAAGGGAATACAATTAAGCTGGGAATACGGTCATTCTATTGAATGTAAAAAAATAAATAGTACTTTCATAATTAAAGCAAATGAAGCTGGTTTAATCTCATTAGCTAATCATTTATTGACATTAGCACAGCCTGGTATTCCTTCTGGTTATCATTTACATCTTGATGATAGTAATGGTCTAGAAGATAGCTCTTGTGAACTAATAATTGAGAGAAAGTAAGCATAACACAAATAGGGCAAATATTTCTCAGAATAAAAAATGAAAAATCAATTGATAAAGACATTTTTATTTATTTTCGTTTTAACACTTCTCATTTTTGCTAATACACATACAATCTACTCTAATTCAGCTGAACCGCCATCAATAATAGTCATAGTTCCAAATGCACCAAAAGACCTTGAAATTAACCTATTCAATAAAAAATTAAGTAGAACAGATAAGGGTAACGAAAGCTATTTTACTGTTTATAGTATCCAGGCACGTGTTTATACAGGAGTTCCAGAATCTTGGAAATTGCAAGTTAGTACAGGGGGTAATACTTTTGAAGTAGCATTAGATACCAAATGGAAAAACTATTACAATCTATTTACATTGGATTTGGAAAATCAAACCCTCACAACTGGTAAATCTTTATCCAGGTCAATAACGTTGATATCTCTCAGAGTAATTTTAACCCTCATTATTGAAGGTTTGTTGTTTTTCTTATTTGGTTTTAGGCGATTGAAGTCATGGCTGATTTTTCTGATCGTTAACCTAATCACACAGGGACTATTAAATATCTGGCTCAATGGAAATTTTTATCCTCTGCAAGGCTATATTATTTTTCCACTAATAGGTATGGAAATATTAGTTTTAATCATTGAGATGCTAGTATTTTTAGTTTTCGTAAAAGAATATGATCGTTGGAAAACAAGTTTTTATGTGGTATTTGCAAACTTTCTTAGCCTAGTTGCGGGAGGTTTTTTAATTACCCAAATACCGATATAAAAGTCAGATATTTCTCAGAATAAAGAATGAATAAAAAAGATTTTGAAGAATCAAGAAAAAAGATAAGAAAGGCATGGCGAATATGGGGGTACATTTATCATTGCTCTTCTGGCTATAGCTATCCTTGCTATTGCGTTTTATGTTATTAAGTGTCCAAATTTAACATAGACAATTTCTGGGTGAGTAACTTACAAATTAAATTTTTAATTGGCCTGCCCCCAATAGTTGTACCAGATCTTATGTTAGTGCCACTGTCA
>DEUU01000046.1:1317-18905 GCA_002362735.1 Dehalococcoidia bacterium UBA3254 | reverse complement strand
TCAATATGTAAAATTATCCTATCTTCAAGTTTCCCTGTAAGTGGATAACTCCATTCCTTTTCTTATTATTGGAGACAGCCATAAAACTAAGGTCAAAGCTAACGCAGAAGAGATGATCAACATCAAGAATGCTGCGTCGTAGGTGCCGGATACGTCAAATAGAAAACCGGTTAATACTGGCCCTACAGACCCTCCTATGAGGCAGCTGAAACCAAAGCTGCCCAATAGCGCCCCGAGCGAATGTAACCCGAAGTAGTCTATCGCGACGAGAGATTGCAGGGCTGAAGACCCTCCGTAGGATAAACCCAGTAGAAAGCCAAATAAATAAAGCATCCCAAGATTTTGAGCAAACTTCAGGCAGACCATGGAAATCAGGAATAGAAATAGAATAATAAATAATATTTTTTTGGTGTGGAATTTATCGCAGGCCACTCCCGTAGTGATCCTTCCAACGATGCTTGCAGCTCCAATCATGGCTATGACAGAGGCAGCTGAGATCGTAGAAATTCCCAGGCCAGTTGCATAAGGTACTATGTGTACCGTTGCAGAAAGCTGGCTGTAACCGAAAAGAAAATAAATTACGGCAATGACCCAGAATTGCCTGGTACGAACAGCCTGACTGAGGGTGAAACCTCCGCCCTCCGAAAATGATAGTCTCCCGGATATTTTCTTATCAGTTTTCGGTATACTGCTCTGTTTGGGTTTATTTCTTAAGAAGAGACCGCTGGAAATCATCAACACCAGCACAATAATTCCGGTGATTACATATGTAATGCGCCAGCCGTAGATTGATATGAGGTTGCTAATTAAGGGTGAAAATATGATTGAACCCAGGCCGGCTCCCGAGGTCACAATGCCGGTTATGAGCCCTCTCTTTTCTTCAAACCACCGTGAAAGGGTAGGCACCACGATCGGCCATGAACCGCTGATTCCCGCAGCAAGCAACACACCGTAAATAAGATAAATCTGCCACAGCTCTCGCACTAGTGACATCAGGATGAATCCCAGACCAAAAAGGACACTGCAGATAACAACTACCACCCTCGGTCCAATGCGGTCTGTGATCCGGCCAACGATAATTCCCAGTATCCCGGTTAAAAGGACTCCGGATGAAAAAGCGCCTGAGATAACCGCCCTGCTCCAGCCGAACTCAATTAACAGAACATTAAAGAAAATGGAATAACAATAATACGTTCCCAGCCCTACTGCCAGAATAAGAGCTGAGCTGATTGCAATTATGTATCCATAGTAAAATTTTGGTTTGTCCACGCTGATATATTTACTGAAACAATGGCTGGAGCCAGTCTATAATTCAGATTGATTTATTTGTCTAATTTTTCGGCTTTCACTGATGTCATGGGAGAAGCCAGACGGCATCTCCATCTCAACATGCTGATTTTCCACTGTCCATTCACTTTTTTATATTCCATATCATAAAATCCCTGCAGCCAGTTTGGAGCATCTGCACTTGTCCAGAGTGAAGGTACGGGATAGATTTTGCTGGGTTGGGCAAATTGAATATAATGAATCCAGCTGCCTTTGGCTTTATCACCATCGACGTCGATGATGGGATGAACGGCATAGTTACCCTCTTTTCCTGTATGAGTATGACCAATTTCTTCTTTAAAGAGTTTGGTAATTTCTGCTTTGCCTTTGGCAAATCCGGCGTGTAAATTAATCACACAATCATCCGAAAAACAGTCTATTACTTCGTCCCATTTCGCCAGGATGAGGTAGTTGCAATACTTGTATTGAAGCTTTTTTATTTCTTCAATATCTTGCAGGGTCTGAAATTTCTTTTCCAATTCTTCCAGCGTCATGATGATCTCTCCTTTCTTATTTAATTTATTCTACTCTCTCACCAGTACAGGGAGAATTTCCTGATGGGCCGCACAGGCCAGGGGCTTTAATAATTGTTTTTCGTCCAGAGCCACTAATGCTCACTAAAGTTTCCTTTATTAATACCATTCAGGAATAATAAATACAGAGTGTAAATGCCAACCCTGTGTTTCTGAACGGATATTAATATGCGATTTTTAAGGATGGGGCTGTATCAACTCGATATAAAAATCACCCGTCTTGCTGATATCGATATAGGCGGCGCCGCCACCGCCCACAAACTTAGAAGCGAGAATAACTTCAAACCCTGCCTCTTTAAACTGGTCAATCTCCTTTTTGATGTCGTCCACAAAGAATCCCAGGTGATGAACACATTCTCCCTTCGCATCCAAAAACTGCTGCCAGGGAGAATTCCCTGAAATTGGCTGACACAATTGAAGATTTATGGCTCCCATTTTCCCCATGACTTCCCAGCGTTTGAAATAATCTGGCGGTACAGGTTTATCCTTAAATGTAAGTTCGGCGGTTTTTACCGGGGGAGATTGGAAGGGTCCGATTCCCAACGCTCGATAATGGTCGATCGCCATATCGATATCTTTAACTATTAAGCAGACATGATGTAAATTAGAATATACCGATTTTTCATCCATGGCCTTCTCCAGTCACATATTTCGCCGCGTTCTCTCCAGCGATTCTACCGGAATTAACAGCAAAACCCAATGTGCTGCCTGCAAGGATGATACAATATGTATCGGACTGCCAGCCCCCTGCGGAATTGCCTCCTGCATAAAGTCCGGGGATAGCATCATATTTTGTATCGAGGACTTCCATACGATGATTGATCTTAATACCACCTACGGTATCCAAAAAGCTCAGGTGGCAACGGACGGCATAATATGGTGGATTATGTAAAGATTTAAGATACCTCCGGTCCTTATCAAAAATCTCATCATACCCTCTTTCGCAGAAGTGGTTGTATTCTGCCACGGTGGTTTTTAAAGATTCCGGAGATATCTTCATCCAACCGGCAATTTCATCCCAGGTGTTGGAAATCTTTACCCCTCCCTTATCAACCTCGGCCTGAAGTTCTTTTTCAATATCAACCAGCCTGGCACCCGCAAAGATGCCCGCTTCCGGTATCCCGCATTTGAGAACTCCGTCTTCGCGGATTTGCCTGATGATATTCGAATCAAACAACGAGTACAGGCACTTTTCAGGCTGCCTGTCTACTGCATTACCACATTCTGTAAGGTGGAAATTTATGGTTTCGTCGGCAAATCGTTCTCCATTCCTGTTCACCCAAATCGTCGAAGGTTCCTGAGCAATAGCGCTGATATGAGGTGAACCGGGATAGAGATGAGGATGCAAGATAAATACCCCAGTTCCTTCAGTCGCGGCTCCCGCCTCAATCGCCATCATCAGTCCATCCCCGTTATGGGGAATACCCCAGCAAAGTATGTTTTCACTGTACGAAGGACAATATTTTTTCAACAGGTCCGAATTGCCTCCGTAGCCGCCCGTACCAATGATGACGCTTTTTGTGGTGATTTTAACTTCGGCCCCGTCTACCGCTGCGATAACCCCTATTATCTTCCCGTTCTCGCCCGTCAATATTTGCTTTGCCGGGCTGGACACAAATATTTTCACGCCTAATTCTTCACATTTTTTACGAAGCGCTTTGACGTATTCCGGGCCGAGTTCTTTAAACGCATCAGGGCAATGCCACGTACGGGGATCTTGACCGGGATATAGAGGAGGGATTTCATTGAATTTTATCCCTTTGTCTTCCAGCCACTGAATAGTGCTGGCGGATTTGTTGACAAAGGCACGCCAAATTCTGGGATCAACCCTCCAATGATGATAATCCATAGCTGTTCTGAAAAGCTGGTCAGATGGGGCTGAGATCGCCATGCGTCTTTGGACATGACTATCAGAGGCGAAAAGGCCAAAAGTAGAGGCGGCATTTCCACCCAGATCCGCTCTTTTCTCTAATAATATTACACGGGCCTTTTTTTCGGCTGCAGCTACGGCCGCTGCGAGGCCGGTACCACCTCCGCCAACTACCACGACATCAGATTCATAATTTTGAAGGTCGGAGACGCTTCTATTCACGATGAATCTCCTTCCGAATCATCGATCTTTGATACATATCTTAGATTGAAGGAGTAACCAGATTTACGATTCTAGATCAGGCTCTCAAGCAAATTAAGAACTTCGTCATAATTGAAGTCTTTAGGATTACCTTCCCTGGCAAAATCATTCGCATAAATATCAACGATATGCTTGGAGTACTTTTTCTCCAATCCAAATTGTTCATTCAGATGGCCTATTTTGATTCCCAGGTCGTGAAGCAATCTCTCGACTTCATCTATCCATTTATCAGCTGCCTCCAGGGTCGTCATTCCCCGGGTATCTACTCCCATCGCAGCCGCCAGTTCAGCAAAACGTTCAGGGCAAGAAGGCTCGTTGTATCTTTCTACCGGTACTGCCAGAACAGCGTTTATCAATCCATGGTGATAGTCCGTTAATGCTCCAATCTGGTGTCCGTATCCGTGGACCAGACCACCTCCTGCCCCTAAAGACATGCAATATCCGCCCATATTAGCCGCCCAGCACATCATTTCGCAGGCCTTATGGTTCATCCGGTTATAAGCAAATTCTCGCAAATTTTCCGCGACCAGCTTCGCCACCCGGAGTCCCATGCCTTTACTATGCTGAACCTGTAATCTGCTCATATAAGACTCGTACCCGTGAGTAAAAGCGTCAAAACCACTCTGGGCAGCGATGTTTTGCGGCATTAGGCGGACCAATAAAGGATCAATAATGGCCAAAGTAGGACCTGATCCCGGCAGCACAAAGAGGAATTTGGCCTTTCGTTTGGTATCCGTAAAAACTCCTGCCGGTGTCAACTCCGCTCCGGTACCGGCGGTGGTATTAATAGTAATTTGAGGGACAGTAACGGGTTTAAAACCTTTCATGGTCTCATGCCAGGGAGGATCAATAAAAACAACAAATTCACCGATAGGCCGTCCGCCGTTAGCTGCCAGTGCCCGCACCCCTTTGCCACAGTCGTGGGAACTGCCTCCTCCGATTGAGACTACACCGTCGCATTGAGCCTCCTTAAAGATACGGTAAGCTTCCTCAATCTGGTAGTCTTTGGGATTAGAGGTTATCTTGTCATATACTTCGACGGATACTCCTCCATAAATCATCATTTGCTTGATCTCTTCTACAATACCGGTCCCTTTTAATCCGGTAGTAGTGATCAAAGCCTTTTTTATATTGGCGTTGTGGCATTCGTTGGCAATTGTCTGATGAGCTCCCCATCCAATGGCATACTTTCCGATCGGATCTGAATAGATGATGGGGAATTGTGCCATTTCCTTATTCATTTCTTTCTCCCGTCCTTGAACGTTATAACCCGCATTCCATACAATCCAGATCTATACCCTTTTGTACTTTATCGAGATCCTGCGCTTTAAGATGACCGAATCTACCCTGTACTTTCAGATATTCAGTGACCGGTTTTCGCGGTTGTGGTTTAAAAGTAATCTTCTTTTGGCAACCGTTTTCGATTTCATACAGCTTCCACATTCCGGTCTCTACCGCCAGCCTGCCGATTTCTACGGTCTTGTTTTCAGCAAATCTCCAGCCGGTTGGGCAGGGTGTATGAACATGAATATATTTAAAGCCTTTTCCCATGTCGCGAGCTTTAGCGATTTTCTTGATAAGATCATACGGATAAGATATCGAGGCGGTAGCGACATAGGGTATTTTATGAGCGGCCATTATCAGCGGCATATCTTTCTGGTTCTCACTTTTCCCGGAAGGAGTAGAGGTTGTCCAGGCATTAATTGGAGTTTCACTGCTTCGCTGTATACCTGTGTTCATATAGGCTTCGTTATCCAGGCAAAAGTAAATAATATCTTCGTTCCTCTCCGCCGCTCCTGAAAGTGAGGCAAAACCTATGTCGGCCGTTCCTCCATCTCCAGCGACTACGAACAGGTTGATCCTTTCTCGTATAGCCCCATCTTTTTCCAAAATTCGTATCGCCGCACTGACTCCGGACATGGCGGCACTGGCACTGGCAAAAGAAACATACAACGAAGGTACCGTTAACGAGGAAGGATATATCATTACCGGGTTACCATAGCAGCTGGCACTATGTACCAGAATGGAAGATTTGCCCAGAACTTTGGTGATCAATCTCCAGGCAATTCCTCCCGGACAACCAGGGCACAAATTATGTCCCGACTGCATGATTTCTTGCTGGTTGAGAACATATTCTTTTTCTTGTTTCGTAATCATAGACCTTTTACTCCAATCCACTGCATAGGCTTATCAAGACTGCCGCGCTTGACTTCAGCCAGGCTATTTTTGATTAGTGCGGTAAGCTGCGGTACGGTTACCGTACGGTTAGCTAAACCTATAACATAGTCCTGGATATAAGGTTTAGGCGTCAGATTATAGAGTGTCCCTGCCAGTTCGGCATAGACAATACCCCCAAACCCCGAGGAAGCTGCCCGGTCCAGAACAATCACCAGATCCATATCTCTTAAAGCATCTCGCAAAGCTTCTTTAGGGAAAGGGCGGAAAGATCTCAATTTTATGGCGCCCGCCTTAATACCTTCTCGCCGGAGCTCTGAAACCGCCGTCCTGGCGATGTTGCAAATATTACCCATAGATACTATGGCCACTCTGGCATCTTCCATCAGATAAGGAGATATTAGCCCTCCATATTCACGACCGAATAAAGCCTTGAATTCCTGATCGGATTTGTTAATTATCTTTTTGGCATTTTCCATCCCCATTTCTTGCTGATAACGATATTCCGGAAGATAATCATCCGAAGCCATAAAAAGATGCATCGGACTGTTGATATCAAGGACCACATGTTCAGGCTTGTACGGAGGCAAAAACTGATCGACGAGGGCTTGAGAGGGTACATTCACGGCTTCGAGAAAGTGAGAAATAACCATTCCTTCATAACAGATTGCAACAGGAAGTAATACCTCCTTGTCTTCTGCTATTCGGTAAGCCTGGATCATCATATCCAGGATTTCCTGTGCAGTCTCAACATAGATTTGAATCCATCCCGTATCTCTCTCGGCCAGGGAATCAGAATGGTCCGGGGCACCGGCAATAGGCGGATTCATCGTCCGGTTGACCATGGCCATCACCAGTGGTAAACGCAGACCCGAAGCCACCGAAAGGTTCTCGTGCATAAACGCGATTCCCTGAGAGGATGACGCTGTAAAAGCTCTTACTCCGGTTGCTTCCGCTCCTATTGCCGCCGCCATCGCACTATGTTCCGATTCTATCGGGATATATTCAGCAGACATCTCTTTTTTAAAGATAAATTCAATTAATTTTTCGATAATGGTAGTCTGGGGAGTTATAGGATAAACCGGGACAACTCGAACCCGAGAAAGCCGGGCGCCATAAGCACAAGCATAGTTCCCGGTAAGCATCTTTTTTTCGGAATCCATTAGTGTTATTCCTCCTGTACCATTTGAATCACGCCTCTGGGGCATTCTTCCATACAAATGCCACATCCCTTGCAATAGTCATAGTTATATTCCATTTGTGAAGCTATCTCTTTGAGCCTATCGAAAGTAATAGAACCATCCGGACACAGGACAAAACAATTACCGCAGGAGTTGCACTGCCCGCAGCTAAAACATCTCTCCGCTTCCTGGTTTGCCTTGCTCTTCGTGAATTTGGCACGCACTTCCTTAAAGTTCGAGGTTCTTGATTCTAAAGGCAGCTCCCGTCTCTCATTCCTTGCCAGATGTTCAAAATAGCTGTTGTTCAGGTCTTCATATTGAATTACAGGTTGCTCGGCGGAGGAGAAATCCTTGTTAATATATTTTCTAAAGGAGACTGCTCCTTGTTTATTCGATATGCTTTTAACCAGATTGATAATTTCGTTCTCTCCAATGCCTTTTAGATGACAATCTATGCCGATGGCAGCGCGCTTCCCGGAACTGATGGCATCCACGACTGTACGCTGAGTTTGTGTAACATCACCGCCGGCAAAGATACTTTTATCAGATGATTTCCCGAACGCATTAACTTTGATAAGTTTATGATCGGTATCTATTAATTTTAAAAATGGACTCAAATCAGCCGCTTCCCCAGTCGCCAGAATAACGGCATCAACCTTGGCCTGAAAATTACTTCCTTCAAGAGGAATGGGAGTCCTCCGCCCACTTTTGTCAGGTTCGCCGAGCCTGTTTCGAATGAATTCAACACTGGATACTCTGTTTTGTTCGGATATTACTTTCACCGGAGTCACGAGATACTGGAATTCAATGCCTTCATGCTTACAGTCGTTTATCTCATCCTTTATGGCCGGTAATTCTTCTTGACTACGCCGGTAATAAATTATCGGGTTTCCGCCTAACCTCAAGATTGTCCTGGCCGCATCCATGGCGGTGTTTCCTCCTCCAATAACTGCTACTCTTTTAGCAAAGGACTTTATTTCACCCAGAGATACAGCTTTCAGGAAATCTAATCCATTGTAGACTCCCTCAACCTCGGTACCCGGCATTTCCGGGATGTTTGATAGATGGGCTCCGGTAGCTACAAACAGGGCATCATAGTCCTTCAAATCAGATAGGGTTAGATTCTTCCCCAATTCTTTTTTAGTTTGGATATCTATACCCGAAGTGGAAAGTTTCTGAATTACACGATCCAATATTTTCTTTGGCAAGCGATATTCTGGAATACCGTATCTTAAGATACCTCCTGCCTGAGAATCTCTCTCAAAAACTGTTACCACATAGCCCAACCGATTTAGAAAATAGGCGCAGGCCAGTCCAGCCGGGCCTGATCCAATAATAGCAACCCTTTTACTATTATTTTCTGCAAGAAGGGTTTTTTGTAGAAGGTTATCGCCAATGTAATTTTCCAGTCCGTTGATAGACACCGGTGCATCATAAGGTCCCCGGTTGCAGGCACTCTCGCAGGGATGGAAACAAACCCGCCCGCAAATAGATGGGAATGGATTTTCCTCTAAATAACTTTCCAGAGCAGCATCTATTTGGCCGTCTCTTATTAATCCAATAAATTTCCGTATATCCACTCCCGCCGGGCAGGCAACTTGACAGGGCGCAATGCTCGGAGCAAAGAAAGGACGGTTAAACCGCCAGGTGCCGGTCTTCATGAGATTTGGATTAAATCCGATCTGAGTAGCTCCAACAGGTAGTTCTTTATAATCCAGATTCAGACCGACATCGGGCCCTAATGCTTTTATTTTTCTCACCAATTCTCTTTTATTACCTCCCAATCGTCGATGTTAATCCATATAAATTAAATCCAGATTTATTACCGGGGAATCTATTTCTGCATAGTACCTAAAACATGGTCGTAAGCCAATTTCACGCTTTCCTTGGCTTTGGCCCCGTTGTCCCCGGTGAAATATTCATCGATTGCAGCCAATATGGATTCAACCCGGACCATTTTGGTCAACGCCGCCAAACTACCAAGCATGAGGATATTGACTTTAGGGATGGCTGACTTGCCATAGATCTTTTCTGATAAAGCCGTAGCATCAAGGGTACTGATTCTAATGGTTTTATTCTCGGAGGCCTGAAGTATCTCCGCGGGAGATTTTCCCGTATTGATAATTGCCAGACCATTGGGTTTTATGGGTTTTAACGGATTAACGGTCTTGAGTAAAGCGGCATCCATAATAATGGCGATGTCTGGATTTATGATGGGGCCTCTTTCGACCATAGGATCATCACTAACTCTGGCGTAGGCTAGAACGGGGGCCCCCTTCCGCTCCCCGCGAAAGTACGGAACTGCATGACTGTATTTCTTTTCGAAGAAGGCAGCCGTAGCCAGTATTTGAGAAGCCGTGACTCCGCCTTGCCCACCTCTAGCATGGAAAATAATCTCAATCATTATATAAGCCCCTTGTTAAATTAATTTCATTATTAATGATTTAATTCCAGCGATAGCGAATAAATCTGCTTATTTGAAAATATCAAATATCTTTAAAGTCGGTCAATTTCCCCAGAGTAGCTGATATTTCGGAATGACGAATTATCGGGTAAAGGGGGCTACTTGGTTTATGCGTATTTCGATATGTCACTATTATATCACAACCCGTCAATATCTTTCATCAATTTCGCAATATTTTTATAAACAAGGTATGAAAATCCATCGATGGCAAACCGTCAAAAACCGTCCTTGACAACAGAGAATGAGGGCATTAAAATAATTAAACATTTGATCATCGTATTTGATGGTTCGTTCTGGATGATCATATTTATTACCTCCCGTGGTCGAAGTAAATATGTCCGATTAAAGGATCGAACATCATCAAAATCAAGGACCAGGAAGAAAGAAATGAACGAAATGAAATACGGTAAATATGTGATCCGGGAACCTATTGACAATAAATATGATCCACCGTTTCCTCCCAAAGGGAGACCGATACCCAATTTCCCTCCTTTTCTGCATTTCTTCGGCGAAAAATATTGTAAAGATGCCAATGTAATGATATCGCTAATGTGCATTACAGAACCCTTCCTCATGAGAGATGACCCTCATTCCCACGATGTTGATAAGTATATGTGCTTCCTGGGAGGTAACCCCGTGGATATCCGTGATTTTGGGGCGGAAGTTGAGCTGTACCTGGGTGAAGAACAAGAAAGATATTTAATCGATACCCCAACCATGGTTTACGTCCCAAAAGGCCTAATTCACAATCCCCTTAATTTTAAAAGAATTGATAAGCCCATCATGTTTATGGATATTACCGTTACACCCAAAGCTACAGCCGATCCTATTTTTTAACCGGCTTTAGAATAAATAAATTTCAACTCGTGAACATAAACCGGATTCTTGACAAATGTGGTATAATAATCACTATTAAAAGCTCTATATCGAATATCTAAGATGAACTATTTACTCGATAGACCCATTCGACGGAGCCAAAATGATCTCTGTTTTCTCTTTTCTAGATAAGTTCTGCGATCAACATTTAATTAACTAATATCTATTCGGTCCCGGGTTGAGTAAATTAAAAATCACCGAGTTTACTGTCTAATGATATCAATAGTTCTAAAAAATGTTACAAGGAGGTAAGTTTAGAAAGCACGACGAATCAGGGAGATAAATTATATCAGTTGATTTTTAAGAAAGGAGGAAACTATGAGATTCAAGAGATCATTACTGCTGGTTATAAGTTTTAGTCTGGTACTTTTACTGGCGTTATCCTTTTTGGCCGGCTGTTCTTCCACAACCCCTACCACAACTTCAGCTCCACCACCTGCTTCCACTACATCGGCCCCACCTCCCGCTTCGACCACATCAGCTAAACCACCTGCTTCAACTACATCAGCTCCGCCACCAGCTTCTACTACATCAGCTCCACCACCCGCATCTACCACGGCTGCCGCACCAATGAAGGAACTAACAATCGGCGCCATCCAGGGCTTAACCGGAGCCAGTTCCGAAGCGGGCATGCTGGGCGTTCATGGTCAGCAAGCCTATGCGGAATATATTAACAGTACGGGCGGAATTACCATCAAAGGGGAAAAATATAATATCAAGATAGATGGCGCTGACTTTGCCTCCAGCCCGGACGGTGCTATTACCGCCTACAATAAACTGGTCTATCAGGATAAAGTAAAGTTCCTGATAGGGGCTCCTTTTGCACCGGTTTTCACCGTACTCGGAGAAATGGCGGAAAAGGATAAAGTATTCATGGTGAATGAGTCAGGTATGGGATTGGAAATTAGCCCCAAGTCAACTATGACTTTTGTGACTCAACCGGAACAGGCCATATTGAAACATTCGTATGATCTCTTAGTCAAGCTTTACCCAAATATAAAAACCGTAGCCATTTTCGCTCCAGACGAGCCCCTTGGCGCTGCTGACATCGAAGCCAGCCGGAAAGAAGCGGCAGCACATAACCTCAGTTGTGTCGCCACTGCTTTCTACGCTCAGGCGGAGACCAACTACCAGCCGATGATGACCAAGCTCTTAGCTTTTAAGCCGGATGCCATGGTCTCAGGAATGGGATTTACCGGATGGAAAGCTAATGCTGTTAAACAGGCCCGGGAACTCGGTTGGAAGGGCCCCATGCTGGAAACTACCTGCAGCGGTGACGTGCGCGATACAGTTGGTATGCTCGGGAAATTCAATTCAGATTTTCTGACCGGTTCTTACAATGCAGCTGATCCTTCTATGCCACCCGAGGCCAAAGCCATCGGCGACATCATTAAAAAGAAATACAATGAGACGCTCACGGTGGACCATATTACGCAGGGCTGGCAGCCTATTCAGGTAATTGTCCAGGCGATTCAGCTGGCGCAAAGTCTTGATCCCGTGGTCGTCAGGGATACCTTAGCGAAGGCCACCAGCATTGATACCCCGTTCGGTAAAGGCACTATTGGAGGATTAAAGACTTTCGGGTATAACCATGCCATCACCCGTCCTTCTGTATGCTATCAAATCATGAACGGTAAAATTAATCTCGTGGAATGGTATACTCCCAGCCTTCCGTAATGATGATGCAAGAATTGACGTACATTCTATAGCATTCATTAATCCGGGTCGGTTACCGGTTATGACAATCATGTCATAACCGGTAACCGACGTATAATACAATATGCATATTCGCTAATATTATGTTAAGGGCTAATTGCCTTCCAGAGGATATTGGAAAACGTGCGAGGTAGAGGAGGAGATATTGGATACATCTACCCTCATACAACAAATAATCATAAATGGAATTTCTTCAGGGAGTATCTATGTCCTAGTTGCCCTTGGTCTTAGTTTGATCCTGGCGGTCACTGGCATCGTCCAACTGGCGCACGGGGAAATATACATGCTGGGTGGCTATTTAACCTATACCTTCTGCGTCCAGCGCGGGTTCGATTTTATGGTGTCGCTGGTCATCGCTACTGCTATTACAGGTTTGTTAGGGATACTAGTTGAAAAAATTTTTTACCGCCCCTTTCGGTATGGGGATTTTACGCCTATGGTCATTATGGGCCTGGCGCTGATGTTGATACTGCAAACCTCAGCTTCATTAATCTGGGATACCTCTTTTAAATATCTTCGCTCTCCTTTTCCTGAGGTCTATGAAGTTGGCGGCGCCATGATATCCGAGGAAAGGGTGATTATTATAGGCATCAGCACCGTTTTTATAGTAGGATTTTTCCTTTTACTACACAAGACCAGAGCCGGCCGGGCAATGCGTGCTGTTGCCCAGGATATGACAGCCGCCGCTCTACAGGGAATCAACATTGATAGAGTTTCATCTGTAGCGATGTTTCTCGGTTGCTGTCTGGCGGGCGTGGCAGGTGCTTTAATGGGAGCCATATTCAAGCTAAGCCCGTTTATGGGCGGCCCAGTATTGATGACTGGAATCTCGGTAATAATACTGGGAGGTCTGGGAAGTATCGTTGGAGCGGTAGCAGGAGGTTACATCCTGGGTTTTGTAGATAGTATAACGACCCAGCTATTTAGCCTGTATATATCCGATGCGGCTACCTTTCTGATTATTATTCTGATTCTGTTATTCAGACCCCAGGGATTGATGGGACAACCAAGCCAATGAATAAAAAATATATTAAACCTTCAATATATAGCGCTATCATAGTGTTCCTGTTCCTGATTCCACTTTTTATTACAGGAACCTACCAGCTCCATGTTCTGGTATTAGTTGGCATCGGGGTGATGCTGGCAAGCAGTCTTCGCCTGATATTCCTCACTGGCCTGCTCTCTCTCGGGCATGGTGGCATGATGGCTATTGGCGCCTATACTTCGGCATTACTGGTAATGAAACTTGGCTTTTCCTCCTGGGCTGCCCTGGGGATAGGAGCGGCAGCAGCAGCGGTGATGGCTTTTATGATCGGGTTTCCCTTCATGAGACTGAGAGGAATGTACTTTTCTCTGGTTACGGTCTTTTTCTCGCAGATCATAGCCAGCATACTTTCGGAATGGAGGGAGGTCACCGGAGGCACCTTCGGTCTGACTCATATCCCTACACCGGATCCAATCGTTATTCCCGGCCTTCTAAACATAGATTTTAGTTCCAAGGCGCATTTTTACTACCTTATCCTGCTCCTGGTGTTATTAAGCCTGCTTATCCTGTATGCTATTGAACATTCACGTACCGGCATGACCTGGCTCAGCATCCGCCAATCCGATTCTCTTTCAGAAGCCGTCGGAATTAATGTGATCAGATATAAAGTCCTGGCTTTTGCTATCGGAAGCTTCTTTGCCGGCCTGGCAGGTTCTTTCTTCAGCCAGTTCATTACCGTGGTTACACCTACTGCTTTCGGCTTCGTTTACTCGGTTTATGTGGTTGTATATATCATCGTTGGCGGAACGAGCGCCTTTATCGGCCCTGTTCTGGGAGCAATTATTCTGGTGCTACTACCTGAAGTCAGCCGGGTTTTCAAAGAATATGAACCCTTCCTTTTTACCGGGGTTCTAATAATAATCATATTTTTCTTGCGAGATGGTCTTGTTAGCCTTCCCCTAAGGCTGAAAAATATCTTCAAAAAAGAAAAGAAAGCGGCGCCAATAGCCGCTGAAAATAACTAAAAAGATATCAAAATGAAAGAAAATATGCTTGAAATCAATGGATTAACCAAACACTTCGGCGGCCTTGCCGCCATCGACGGCCTTGATTTGACGGTGAACCAGGGCGAGATAG
This sequence comes from Dehalococcoidia bacterium UBA3254, assembly GCA_002362735.1. The sequence goes on along the minus strand of DEUU01000046.1, from coordinate 4,381 downwards.
TCGGCATTATCGGGCCTAATGGAGCCGGCAAAACCACTCTGTTCAACCTGATAACCGGATTCCTCCATCCGACTAAGGGCAGGATCATATTTGAAGGAACTGAGATAGCCGGGGAAAAACCTCATTCAATAGCACAGAAGGGTATCATACGCACCTTTCAGCTCACCAATCTTTTTCCCAAATTCACGGTCCAGGACAACGTTGTTTCTTCCTGCTTTTTAGATCCAAAAATCGGATTCTGGGAAGGTGTCCTGCACCTGCCTTCCAGCCGTCGAAAACAAGAGCAGGCATTAAAGCGAAGTCAGGAAATATTAAAATTCACCGGGCTCGAGAGCCGAGCAAATCAGCTCGCCGGAGGATTATCCTCTGGCTGGAGAAGAACACTGGCGATTGCCATTGCCCTTGCCGCCAGCCCTCGGCTCTTGCTCCTGGATGAACCTGTTACTACGCTTGATCCAGACAGAGTCACCTTTATTATGAACTTAGTTACCAAAGTTCGGGAATCAGGAGTGACTGTAGCCATTATCGAGCACAACATGAGAGCGATCATGAATTATTGTGACAGGTTGGTAGTAATAGCCAACGGCAGGAAAATCGCCGAAGGTTCCTGCGAAGAAATAAGAAAGAATAAAGAAGTGATAAAGGCTTATCTGGGTGAATAAGATGTTTTTCGCTATCAAAAATGTGTCTATCAATTATGGTGAACTGGAAGCGGTTAAAAATGTTTCCTTTGAGGTCCCGCAGGGACTGATAGTGTCTCTTCTCGGAGCCAATGGAGCGGGAAAAAGTACGCTTTTTAAGGCAGTTTCGGGGATAAATAAGCTAGTTGCAGGGAGTATCTGGTTCGAAGACGAACGCATCGATAAGTTTTCCGCGGATAGAATCCTGCGGAAAGGAATCGCTCAAGTATCCGAGGGGAAAAGAATATTTCCTTATATGAGTGTACGGGAGAATCTTGAATTGGGGGCTTACTCCCGGAAAGATGGTAAAAAAGCGATAACTGAGACCCGGGATCAGTTACTGGAACGTTTTCCCATGCTGCGCCAAAAAGCTAATATCAAAGCTGAAAAATTGAGTGGTGGGCAACAGCAGATCCTTGTGATTGCCCGGGCACTCATGGTAAAACCCAGGCTTCTTCTGCTGGACGAACCAGCCCAGGGGGTTGCTCCCATTGTGGTCGCTGAAATCGCGGAGGTTATCCAGAATATCAACCAGCTGGGTGTAACCATAATGGTAATTGAGCATAATATCCGTTTTGTACGAGGTTTAGCGCATAAAGTCTTTATCATGGAAAACGGCAGACTGGCTTTCGAAGGTGACCCTAATTCGATGTCTGAGGATGACCTCGTGAAAAAGATTTATCTCGGAGGATAAATCGTCCGGATCTGCCTCTTTATCTTCAACCTGATATGCAGGATGAAACTTATAGTTTTCTCTAACCACCAAATAAAAGCATTTGTTTGAGTGAAAATGCCGGGTGAAGAAGCGAAGGAGGTACGCTCTTGAAAATGGAAAATTTAACAATTCCCAGAATATTTGGCTATACCGGCCAAATACTCAGGATAGATCTGACAAAAAAAGAGATTAATATTGCCCATCCTGAAGAGGCCTATCTTAGAAAATACATTGGCGGAGCCACTCTGGGTATAAAAACAATATACGATGAAGTGTCCCCGGAAACAGGATGGTCTCACCCCGAGAACCGTTTATTTATCGGGTCCGGTCCTCTTGGAGGGACCAGAATAGGCGGCTCAGGGACTACGGCGGTTGTAACCCGGGGAGCTCTCACTAATGGTATGGCCAGTTCACAGGCGAATGGATACTTTGGTGCCTATCTAAAATTCTCCGGTTTTGATGCAGTTATTATTAAAGGCGCCAGCCTTGATTGGGTCTACCTCTATATACACGATGGTAAAGCCGAGTTAAGAGATGCGGTTCACCTTAAGGGTAAAGATACATGGGAGACCGACCACCTGATTAAAGAGGAACTGGGGAAAAAAGAAAAAGAAGTAAGCGTTATGTCTATCGGCCCGGCAGGGGAGAACCAGGTAAAGTTTGCATGCATCCTCACTGACCTGGGCCATATCGCTTCGCATAACGGAGTGGGCGCGGTGATGGGGTCCAAGAAATTGAAAGCTATTGTAACCGAGAGGGGAAGAAAAGCTGTACCTGTAAAAAATCCACAGGCGCTATCAGAACTCGCCAGAGAAATACTCTCCCGCGCTCGAGCCGACGCAGCTAATAACATGTCACTTGTTGAAGGGACGGTGGGAGGGGTAACGGGTACTCTTGAGGTTGGAATACTTCCTGTCAGGAATTACTCAACGAGTATTTTTCAAATCACGCCGGATAAACTGGCAACGTATACATCTCAGAATATCAGGTCTAAATTCAAGGCCAAACCGAGCCCATGCTGGGCCTGTTCGTCAAGTCACTGCCATATGATGGAAATTACAGAAGGAAAATATGCGGGTAGAGTCCTGGAGGAACCGGAATATGAGGGAATGGCATCTTGCAGCTCACTGGTAGGTATTGACGATATTACCACCACCCTTGTCATCAACAACACGGTGGACCGTCTGGGTTTTGACGTAAACGAAACCGGATGGGTAATGGCCTGGGTGATTGAATGTTATGAGAAAGGGCTCATTACCAAAAAGGATACGGACGATCTGGAAATGACATGGGGAAACGGTGAAGCAATATTAAGCATGTTGCAAAAAATTGCCAATCGTCAGGGATTTGGTAATGTTCTGGCAGAGGGAGTGATGAGGGCCGCTAAACACGTCGGCGGTGAGGCTTCGAGGATAGCTATCCACACTCAAAAGGGTAATACTCCCCACACTCATGACCACCGTGTCATTTGGAACGTTCTTTTCGATCACTGCATTTCAAATACCGGGGCTTCAGAGTCCATGCCAAAAGCGCCCTGGAAATCACTTGGTTTGTCACCGATGTACAATACTTTTGACCCTGATGAGGTTTCAACCGTAGCCGCAAAGATCAGGGGTGCAATGCAGTTCGAAGACTCCGCCGTAGTATGTGATTTTCAAACCAATATGGA
>DEUU01000046.1:0-1001 GCA_002362735.1 Dehalococcoidia bacterium UBA3254 | reverse complement strand
GTCGGAAAAAGGGCGGTGAACATGGCAAGGGCGTTCAATATACGGAGTGGCATTGGCCCCGAACTCGATGCTCCATCCGAAAGATATGGGTCGACCCCGACAGACGGACGATTCGTGGGACGAAACATGATGCCGCATTTAGATAGAATGGTACGCAATTACTATAAGTGCATGGGTTGGGATGAAACGACAGGTAAGCCCCTTCCAGAAACGTTGCGCAGTTTAGACCTTGATTTCATTATTCCACATATGTGGCCATAGAAAAGAAATTTAGAATTTTATTTTTTGTCTAAATACAATTTGGAAAGGAGGAGCAATTTGGGAACAGTATTAAAAGGTAAAAACGCAGTGGTAACCGGAAGCGGTAGAGGGATAGGACGGGGCATTGCCCTGGCGCTGGCAGATGAGGGAGCTAATGTAGTTGTTAACGACCTGGGGGGAGAACTGGATGGGAAAGGTGCGTCGAAGACTCCCGCCGATGAAGTGGTGGCTGAAATATTAAAAAAGGGCGTCAAGGCCGTCCCCAACTATGACAGCGTAGCCGGGTATGAATCAGCGGGTAAAATCATCCAAACCTGCGTCGATAATTTTGGAAGCATCGATATTCTGGTCACTCCCGCTGGAATTTCCTCACTGGTCAAAAGCTATGAGATGACTCCTGAAACATGGGATGACATGCTTAAAGTCCACCTCTACGGACAGTTTTACTGCGCACATCACGCCAGTAAGTATATGAGGAAGCAGAAATGGGGCCGCATTATTGGCTTCAGCTCCCTGGCTATGTTCGGCATGAATAACGGCTGTCATTATGCCGCTGCCAAAGCTGGCGTAGCCGGCCTTATGACAAGCCTGGCAATAGAACTGAGGGAAGACGGGATCACCTGCAATTATATTTATCCGGGAGGCAGGACAAGACTGACCATGGGCCCGGATGGAAAAATATACTGGGATAGACTTTTAGCGGAAGGGAAAATATCGAAAGAGAAATATGATCACATCTT
>DEUU01000079.1 GCA_002362735.1 Dehalococcoidia bacterium UBA3254 | reverse complement strand
CATTTTGATCGTGCCTTCTTCGCCCTTGGTAGCCGGCCATTTCCCAGGCCAAAACCAGGCTGTCTCCATATAAAAAGCACCCGGCCGGATATTGCTGTCCAAAGCAATCAGACGCGTCCCCTCTTTGTCTGTGAATCTAGGATTCCAGGGCGCAGCCACCATATTCGTTTGTACCAGATCAGTCACAAAATATTTCTTGTCCCATTTAGCCATTATCGTTCTTCCTCCTTTTCATTTTTTCCTGATGTCCACCCGGGTCGGCTTCCGCTAAGGTACCGGCGCCGGGCATTATCGCCATCTCCAGATGAGGTGCGGAATACTTTTTCCAGGTCAGAGGACCATGCCTCACTCCTGCTGGCACGAAAATAGCTGAGGTCTTATCAACCATCAAGGGCTGTCCGCCCACACAAAACTCAATCTCCCCTCCTAGCTCTTCGGGATTTCGATAATTAGTACCGAAATGCATCACCAGCTCTTCATAATCATGCACATGTTCGAAGATATGAGGATTGGGATCGGGCAGGCCCCATACCCAACCACCCTCGATGTAGATGTTACATCCGGGAACCAGAGTATTACTCATTAATGTCATGGATGAAGGCCCCTGGCGGTTCTTGACAGGTGTGCCGGCTATTACCTCATAAGCCGGCTTTCTAACCAGGTTTCTCTCATAATCGATACCCGTTTTCCGGCTCATAGTTTCACTGTTGGATTCCTGCGTAATTCCGGCTCCCAGGATAACCGTCATCATTACGTGCGGTTTCTTATAATTTTTCCAGCCAATTACGCCGTGTCGGGTCCCTCGCGGCACGAACAAAGCTCCTGTAGTGCGAGTTCTCAGAATCTGCCCTCCGACGATATATTCTATCTCGGCGCCCAGGTCTTCAGGGTGATAACAGTCACCGCCGATATGCAGAAGTATTACATCGTTATCATACACGTGACCGGTAGTGGGAGGATTAGGCTCCGGCATCCCCCACACCCAACTGAATTCAATATAGTATTTGACTTCCGGGACCAGTACGTTGCTCATGTAAACCAGAGGAGGACTGGTTTGATTCTTAACCGGGGGGACGGATTTGGCTTGAAATGGCTGCTTGACCAGGTATTTATTATAATCTGTCTTCGGCATATGGGTACCTCATTTTACCTGCATCTTCTTCTCATACACATTATCATTCCCCGCCTCAAACATGAAAATGGGAGTGTCGATCCTCTCGAGAACGACGGGACAATGGATTGTTCCCCGAGGAATGAAAATCAAGCAGGTTTTAGTTAGAGTAAGGACTTCGCCACCGATGTTAAAATCAATTTCTCCGCCCAGATCGCGAGGATGGTTCCGGTTTGACCCGGCGAACCCGATAATTTCATCGAAATCATGGCTATGTGGAACTTCAATTTTCACCGGTCCATTACCTGTCAATTGCCACAACCACTCACAGCCTACAAAGAACGCCCCTTTTAATATTGAGTCCTGAATACCCAGTAAAAGCGTGCGGTCCAGAGTTTTACCGTCTTTGGCCTGATCCTCTAACTGCTTTTGGTCCGGCAGCGGACCATTGGGCATTAAGTCTTCGCTGATAACGTATTTGGCATATTTTGACTCTGACATTATCCGGCTCCTCCCAATACCAAAATTTTTATTCCCGGAATTTCATTTTGCCTTTGATCGTTTTACTGACTACTTTTCCTAAATATTCCGGGCGGCTCTATGTCCTGTGGCGATAGCGTCGGCAATTAAGAGCGGATCTTTGCAATCACCTACGGCATAAATTTCCGATACTTTTCCTTCCAAGCTCTTAAATAAGCTTAAATTAGGAATCAAGGAAACAGCAGGAATGATGCTATCAGCCTCCAGGGTTTCCCGGCTTCCTTCTCTGGTTATAATTGTCATACCTTTATCTGTTATGTCTACATATTCTTTAACGCCGCTAATCAATTTGACGCCTTTTCTCTTGAACCACATGGAGAGATAGGCCCACATAACATCCACCATACCTGTACCCAATGCCTCAGAGGTGTCTACAATGGTAACCTTTTTACCCCGCTTAGTCAGAAACTCACCCACCTCGCAACCTTGAATACCGCCGCCGATGATCACTACCCGTTTTCCCACCGGCAAATAGAATCTAGTAAGACTTCGTATCGTATTCGGGCTAAAGAACCGTGTATAAAACTTAAGCTGGCGATGCAGTTCCGCTGCGCTGATTACTTTTCTATTGTCTATACCTTTAATCTGGGGAAGCGCCGGTGTTCCACCCGTTGCCAAAATAACCGCATCGGGATTCAATGACTGGACCACCGTTGAATTTACTTCTTTCCCCAATTGCGTTTTTACGCCGAGCTTGTTGAATTGAGTTTGAAAATAGCTAATTATCGCCGGAAGGTCCTCTTGTTCAGTTCCTTTTACAATAGCCGCGATCGGCAATAACCCTCCCAATTTGCTGGCTTTATCGAAAAGCGTAACCTCATGACCCCGGATAGCCGCAACTCGGGCAGCTTCCATTCCTCCTGGCCCTCCGCCTACTACAACCACTCTCTTCTTCTTATTGGCCTTTTCAATGGTATTGAATTCTGCTCCCATGAAAGCGTTGATCCTGCATCTGCGGCTTCCCAAACAATTCTCACATGCCGTACAGGGAGCAATATCTTCCAATCTCCCCTCGGCAACTTTCCGAGGCAGATCAGGGTCCGCCTGCAAACGCCGGGTCATGGCGATGAAATCAGCCTTGCCTTCCCTCAGGATCTTTTCTCCCAATTCGGGATCGAGACGGCCTACAGTAATTACCGGTATGTTAACCACTTTTTTCATGGCTTCCGCGAAATTCACATTGGCTGCCACGCCCCGGTTTTTCCAATTGTATTCGGCGGGGAAAGATTTCAGAGGGATAGGGGGTTCAGGATAGAAAAGCAAATCCGGCAGATAGGCGCCCACGTGATATCCTAGCCATTG
>DEUU01000264.1:2166-14178 GCA_002362735.1 Dehalococcoidia bacterium UBA3254 | reverse complement strand
CTTTTCCCACGCTGGTCTTTCCCACCCCCATAAACCCTATTAAAGCGATACTAGTTTTCATCAGAACCTGATGCTTTGATAACCGCATTCCTCATTACCTGAACAGGAGCTTTCCTTCCAGTCCATAACTCAAAAGCCGCGGCGCCCTGCCACACCAGCATCTCTGATCCACCAATGACTTTCGCCCCTTTTTTTTCCGCCTCATAAAGCAAACGGGTTTTGATGGGATTGTAGATTATGTCAAACACAACCAGTTTGGATTTTAGAAGTCGTGCCGGAACAGGGGTATTATCGTTTTCCGGAGTCATTCCTACGCTGGTCGTATTTACCATGATATCAGCCATCGACAATGATTCTTTCAGATTTTCCCGCCCCAATTCCAGGGCAATAACCTCCCGGCGAAATAATTGAAAAATCCTGCCCGCCAGCTTTTTGGCTGAATCTAAATGCCGGTTGATAATGGTCAAATTAGACCCTTTGTCAGATAGAATAAAAGCAATGGCTCGGGCCGCGCCCCCGGCTCCCAATATAACTACATTTTTCTTTTCCGGTTTGATTCCTTCCGACAACAAGGCCTTTAAAAAACCGGAAGCATCTGTATTATAGCCTTTTAACCATCCGCTTTCGTTCACAACGGTATTAACCGCCCCGATGTTTTCTGCTAGAGGATCAAGTTCGTCCAGAAAAGGAATGATCTCCACCTTATGTGGGATTGTGACATTCAGTCCCCGAATATTCAAGGCTTTCACGCCTCGAATCGCCTGGCTTAAATCTTCCGGCTTGACCTTAAATGGAACATACACATAATTCAACCCCATGTCCTGAAAAGCCGCGTTTTGCATTTTGGGCGAGACACTGTGCGCAACCGGGTTACCGATAATAGCGCAAACCTCGGTTCCCTCCGGAACAGGACTTTTATTTATTTCGTAAATATCGATATAACCCATTCAGTTCCTTTACCGGTATTTGACCGGCGGCAGATTCAAGGCCTTCTGACATACAGGCATAAGTAAAATAACCTCCCGCCAACGGAGAAAGAATCCGGCTGACCCAGCCCATTTCCCCCATCGCGAAGGCAACCATTTTTACTTCTGGAAACTTATCAATTAATTTTAAAACTGTCAAATTATCACTAAAATTTTGCGCCATCGTGACAATCTTGCAGATATCAGCGCCGGCTTTAATTTGACTCTCGGCAATTCCCACTAATGTTTCGTAGGAGGGGGTTTGTATCAACTCATGGAAGGAGATCAGACATTGTGCCCTGGATTTAATTAAGGAGACAATCTCTGCCAGATCTGGAGTGTTGAATTCGATATCCACATAATCCGCCCCAGTCTCGGCTGCCCAGAGTAATTCTTCTACTCTTTTAACCTGATCCGGATTTCCACTTCCGCCTTCCTCCGGACTACGATTGCAGGCAATCCAGGGTTTCTTTATAAATCTCACCAGTTCAGGCCAGTCCGGACCGATCAAATCCATTCGCACTTCAAAAAGGTCGATTTCGGGTTCAATTTCCTTCACTGCCCCGAGGTTACCTTCAGTGATTGAGACGCAAATCTTTGGTTTCTTCATATATCTCTCTTAGCACCTGTTCAATCAAGGTGGCGCTGACCTCGTCACAGATAATAACCTTTCCAATTGATTCAGGCAATACGAATCTTGTTTTACCCTCTATCTTCTTTTTATCATGTTTGATAATTCCCAAGAGCTCAGTAATGTCTAATCCGAGAATTTTGACCGGCAAGCCAGCATCTATCAAAAGGGATTTAATTCTATTAAGATCAGAGTCTGATAAGAATCCCATTTTTTGTGAAATCAGCCCGGCAGCTACCATCCCTATAGAAACCGCTTGTCCATGGGTTGATCGAAAATCGGAGACCGTCTCGATCGCATGACCGATGGTATGCCCGTAATTCAATATGTTCCGCAGTCCGGTATCTTTTTCATCCTTTTCCACTATCGCTGCTTTGATACCGACACATCTGGAGATTACATCTGTTAAAATTCTTTCATCGCAAGATTTGATTTTTTCTATCTCGCTTTCTATGATTTGAAACAGACCTTTATCACAAATAATCCCGTATTTAATCGCTTCTGCCAGGCCGTTACTCATCTCTTTGCCTGGTAAAGTTCTCAGTGTGGAAGCATCCGTTATCACCATCTTCGGTTGATAAAAAGTGCCGATATTATTTTTTAATCGGCCGTGATTCACCGCCACTTTACCGCCTATACTGCTATCAACTTGAGACAAAAAAGTCGTGGGAATCTGGATAAGCGGAACTCCGCGCATATAGGTAGCCGAAACAAAACCCGCAAGATCACCAATCACACCGCCGCCAAGGGCCAGAACCGGAGTCGTCCTCTCCGCCTGAATTTCGTTCAGGAGCAGATACAGTTTACCAGCCTGTTCAAGAGATTTAAAATCTTCTCCTTCCAAAACTACCAGAACCGAAACCTTAAATCCAGTTATCTCAAGGTTAGCCTGAAGCGTGTCTCCATACAAATCTTTAACAACCGGGTTAGTGATAACAACTACGTTGCCCCTGAAGCCCAATTCTGAAAGCGCCTCTCCCACATTCCCCAGCAAGCCAGATCCAATCCGGACTTCGTAGTTGTTCAAAGGTAGATTAACTTTTAAAGTTTTTGTCATTTTTCTTTAGTTTACGCCCGTGGCCGAAGCAACCGTCGTATAAATATTATTGCAGGCTTTGATAACCTTTGCCAGTTCCAGAGGAGTAATCATCTGAGACCCGTCTACCAGAGCCGCCTTCGGATCGTAATGTACCTCGATCATCAAACCAGCCGCCCCGGCGGCAACCGCAGCACAGCTCATATTGAAAATCAGATCACTCCGTCCCATCGCATGGCTGGGATCTACAATAACCGGGAGGTAGGTCTCCTTTTTAATCGCTGGCACAGCTCCCAGGTCCAAAATATAACGGGTATAGCTCTTTCCCTTTCCGATGGGTATGATTCCCCGTTCACACAAAATAATGTTTTTGTTGCTTTCCGCTGCAATATATTCAGCGAAAGATAAAAATTCCTCGATTCCGGCGCCGAAATGTCTCTTAAACAAGACTGGTTTCTTTTTCTTCCCCACCGTTGTTAATAGGTCCTGGTCATACATATTTCTGGCACCAATTTGCAGGATATCGGCATATTCTGCGATCAAATCAACTTGAGCTTCGCCTCTAACTTCAGTTACTACTGGCATCTCAAACTGCTTTCCCGCTTCGTTCAACCATCTTAAGGCTTCTTCCGCTTTTTTCCAGTCCGTGGCTCCTAATCCCTGGAAGGAGTGCACAGAACTCCGTGGTTTGAAGATACCTCCGCGGAGGATATTAGCACCTGCGTTCTTCACTCCTTCAGCTATTTTCATTACCTGAGTCCGGCTTTCTACAGCACAGGGTCCGGCAATGTAAACCGGTTTGTTTGACCCAATGACAACACTACCTACATGAATCAGTTTGTCTTCCGCGGGTTCTTTGAAAAATTTCGTGTATTCCCGGCTAATTAATTTATAAGGAGTCTCTATCGGAATAGCTTCCTTAACACCGGGTAAAGAAGCAAAGTGATTAAAGGGTATTTTTCTCTCATCTCCAACCAGCCCTATGATTGTCTTATATTCACCCTTTGACATATCGGCTCTTAACCCGTATTTATTGATTTCCTTGATTACCCGGTCAACTTGCTCCTGTGTGGCATCTGTATTCATGATTATCATCCGTTTCACCTCAAAAAGTTTTGCAAATAAAAAACCCTCCGCCTGGGAGGGTTTTTGTTTATCTGTCTTAATTTGTTTTTTACAACAAGACTCCCAAGCTCTTTATGGAGCATTCAAAGTAGAAATAATAGTAATAATTGGGAGTACAATTAATTAACATCTTTTAGCTCTTAGTGTTTACACTATCATCGGTGTTAAGATTTGTCAATATTTTTGGTTATTAAACTAAAATTCTGAGGAAGGAAGCTCTTCCCGATCCAGGCCTATTTCTTTTCGAGCTTTAGACAGTAATCTCGCCAGATACTCCCTGAACTCTTTTTTCTCATCCTCATTTAAAGTCGCCATTATGCGGTGGATAGGCCCTCTTTTGGTAGAAAGCTCATAAGTCTTCTTACCTTTTTCTGTCATTACCACCCGAACCAGATTTTTACGGTCTAAGTCCTTAACTTTTTTAACCAGTCCGCGTCTTGCCATTCTATCTACCAGAGCGGAAACGGTATGGGGTTGGCGAATAATATGCCTGGCTAAAGCCGCTGGTGTCGCTTTGTTCCCCAGAGCCTGAACGACAAATAGCAAGCCTACCTGCTCCGGAGAGACTCCATATCTCTGCAACTCTTTCTCTCTGGCTCTAAAAACCGCGTATCTGGTATGGGTCAATAGCAACCATAGGTCCTGGTCTTCATCTTCGGCCGAGTAGAATTTCGCTGATTCATCGTATTCCATGATAGTAACTACTTCCCTCTTCTCAAATTTATGGACACGTACCACATACGTTTTCCATATTAAGTATATTATAACATCAAAGGTGACAAATATCCACAATAAGACTAACCGAAGTACCCTTTGAAGCTGAATTGATAATCAAATTAGTTACAATTAACAAATATTAGTATATAATGCAAAGATATCTTGGGAGAGGAGAAATTCGTGGCAGAAAAAGAGATGATCAATTCTAATCAAGAAGGCGCCCCAGAAGGCAATGGCAATCTGGGCAATGAAATACTGGAAATGCTTGGACAGCGAACTAAAAATCCAGGTGAAGCCTTCGTACTGCTACAGCAACTAAGCGTATTCTTGTGGGCGCAATATAAAATCGACTGGGGAAACAGCCAGGGACATAAAGTGGCGGATACACCAAAACAGCGTTATCTTGATTTTCTGTCCGGTTTGATTGACCAGATCCCCGCTGAACCTGGTCCTTCTTCAGAATAATCTTATTATGCCTGCTTTTATTTTCACCTGACGGGCTTGTTCTTAAAAAGCATGATTGCGGTGACTTTCTCCATTCTGGCCTGAATTTGATATAATAATCTTTACGACGAATGGTGATATTTACTTCCGATAATAATTTTGCATTCTCAAACCAGCAGATGACTCAGTAATATCCTCACTGCGATTATGATAAGGATAATCGCACCACCTATTTTGGCTCTTTGGCCCAGCAAACTACCGGCTTTTCTTCCCAGAAAGAAACCGAGAATTGTAAACAGGAAGGCGACGATTCCGATTAACGAACTGGAGTAAACGATATTCATTTTTAAAAATGCGAAACTCAATCCGACAGCCAGAGCATCGATACTCGTAGCGATCGCAAGGGTAAATAAGACCCACCCCCGGCTGATGTCCGTACCTTCCCGACGATCTTCATTTTTACGGAAAGCTTCCCATAACATTCTGCCGCTTACAATTAAAAGCAGACCAAAAGCAATCCAGTGATCATAAACGGAAATAAATCCGATGACCGTCCGGCCAATAGCCCAACCCATTACCGGCATCAACGCCTGGGCCACGCCGAAAGCCAGAGCGGTCCGCAATGATTGTAATTTAGAGAATTTTTTCAGGGAAACGCACCCGCCGAGAGCTACGGCGAAACAATCAGCAGACAAACCTACCGCAATAAGAAGCAGCGAAAAATAATCAGCCAATGACACAGATCAAGTATATCAAATACTCTGAACATTAGTAATCTAATCAGGACCAATCAATTTTGAACTTACTGCTTGAGTATGAAATCCAGATAACGGTTGTGGTAGAATGCAAATAGACAACATAGACTTGAGGGAGCTTCCGCCGAATGGTTGAGAACACGATTTCGATCATCGTTCCTACTTATAACGAAAGAGATAATATTGTTCCTCTTGTAGAAAGATTGAGCCAGACTTTTACCAACCGTAACTATGAAATTCTTCTGGTTGATGATAACAGCAAAGACGGTACCATTGATATTGCTGCAAAACTGGCTGAAAAGTATCCGGTCAAAGTCCTGGTCCGTTTGAGCGAACGGGGTCTGGCTACCGCGGTGCTTCACGGGTTTAAATATGTAAACGGAAATATCATCGGGGTTATGGATGCCGACCTTCAGCACCCGCCGGAAGTCAACGCGGAATTGTTAAAAGCGGTAGAAAACGGGGCGGATATGGCTGTCGCCAGCCGCTATGTTACCGGTGGGGGCTGTCCTAATTGGGGTTTGGTCCGCCGAATCATTTCAAAAGGGGCTCTATCTTTAGCGCATGTTTTTCTGCCAACCACCCGCAAAGTTAAAGATCCTATGTCAGGGTTTTTCATGTTTAAACGAGAAGGCATGAACCAGATCGAATTCAAGCCGATCGGTTACAAGATTCTGCTTGAAATGCTGGTTATGGGAAATTTTCAAAACGTGGTGGAAGTCCCCTTCATCTTCGAAGACCGCAGCTCTGGCCGGAGCAAAATGAAAGCCAGGCAGCAAATAGACTATCTGAAACATATCTTCAGCCTGATGAGAAGATCAGGAGAACTGATCCGACTTCTCAAGTTCATCGGCGTCGGCTTGAGCGGCACACTGGTAAATTTGGGCGTATTGAGATTGGTCACGGCGTTTACCGATTGGAATAAATATGTTCAATTAATTCCTGGAATTGAAGTTTCGATAATTACAAATTTCATCTTAAATGATTCTTTTACTTTTGCCGACAGGCGTACCGGTAAAACGATGTCGTTTTTTGGCCGTCTGGGTAAATATAATCTGGTAAGCTTGTCCGGAGCGGCCATCAATTATGGTGTTGCCGCCTTGTTAGTCGGTGTTGGTTTGAATATCTTTCTTTCTGATTTTATCGGTATCCTGATAGCTTTCATCTGGAACTATTTATTTAGCCTGCTCTGGACCTGGAAGTGAAAAAGACTCTTGCTCGCATCTACAGGTGGGAATTCTTCTGGCTATGTGCGATTGTCATTATCACTCTGGCAATGCACTTCAGTATTATCAACCAGGTAAAAACCCCGATTCTGGACGAAGTTTATTATTACGGGTCTGCACAGGGAGCCGAAAAAGGGGATGCCTATAGCATTATCCATGATCACGTTGACTTGAGGCAGGAACACCCTCCACTGGGCAAGTTATTCGTCGTTGGAGGGATTGATCTCTTTGGTGATAATCCAATTGGCTGGAGAGTCCCTTCAATCGCTATGGGGACCATCGGGATCATTCTCTTCTTCTTCATTTGCCGTCGATTAAATATGTCGCGTCGCGCTACTAATATCGCGACCTTCCTGCTCAGTTTTGAAAACTTCACGTTTTTATTCGCCAGCATCGCCATGCTGGATGTATTTTTTGTGACCCTGACACTGGCTTTCTTTTTACTTTATCTTTACCGGCAATATCTGCTTTCCGGAATCTTTATCGGTTTAGCGGCTCTAGCCAAGCTTTATGCCGCGATGGCCGCTCCTGTTCTGTTGATTCACTGGATTTTTACCAAAACCAGACAAACAAGATGGTTCGCTTTGACGATAATCATGGCTCCTATCTCTTTTGTGGCCTTTTTACCACTGTTTAATTTTATTATCACGCAGCAATTCCAGAACCCCCTAACGCGCATCAAAGATATGTTGACTCTAAGTGGAAGCCTGACGTTTTATAATACTTCCCACCCGGCCATGGCCCGGCCTTGGGAATGGCTATTAAACTACCGGCCAATGGCTTTCTGGTTTATTCCTCATTACAACGGAATCGTCAATCTATCAATCTGGGTCGTAATCATTCCGGTAGTCCTCTACATGATTTATCGAGCGGCGAAAGGAAATGACGCGGCTCTTTTTGGAGCCGCCTGGTTTTTCAGCACTTTCGTGCTCTGGATACCGATCAGCATTGCCACAAACCGGATAAGCTTCGTCTATTATTTTTATCCAACCGTTGGTTCCCTCTGCATCGGTCTGGGGTTAATTCTGAACGGAGCCCTGGAACGTGTAAGAGCAAAAACCAGAATAATCAAAGTCCCTGTGATTGCTCTCGTAATCGCTTTTCTTGTGTTCCACGTCGCTTCGTTTGTTATCCTCACACCCGTCTTTTTCCGGTTTTAATAAGCATTTTTCACTCTATCCTCTAATAGTGTATAAAATAACTATGGTGGGTATCGTTGCCTGCGTATGTAGCTGACAACAAATTATTTGAACCCTGCGGCATTAGAGAAGGGGAACCGGGGAAAAAATGTGAGAGTCTTTATTCTTTCAGACTTACATATCGGCCACAAAGATGCGCAATATGAAATTATGGATCAAGCTATCATTTATATCCGCCAGAACTCCCGGTCAGGTGACCAGATCTGGGGATTAGGAGACTGGTTTCACATTTTAGAAAACGGTTTTTCCCATTGTCTGAACCACCCGATGGCCCAAAAGTTACGAGACCTGGCCAAACAAATTCCTACCCGATTTATTCCAGGCAACCACGATCATGAGCTCGCAAAATATCGCGACAATCCTGATTTGGGGAATCCAATAAGTCCTATCAGTATCATTCACCCCTTTGCAGATGAAGAAATCTGGTATTGTCATGGTCATGAATTCGACCCAACCACGGAATATCTGCCTCCCTGGCTTTTATGGCTCTGGAACAAGATTCATCCCAAAGTAACCCCGTCCAAACTGAAACAAAAGGATTTTAGCGAGAAGTATCTTATGGCTGTCTACCTTGTCTACTTAAGAGCTTCTATTAGTCTACAAAATAAGATTAAAGAGGAAGGTCTCAATTATAAAGGTATTGTTCTGGGACACACTCACCTTCCTTTTCTTCAGGAATCGCCCGAACTGCCGTTTTTATTAGATGATGGCGATATGAGACACAGTGGAACCTTTGCAGTAAAAGATGACGCCGGGTTTCATATAATGATCTGGAAGAAAGACCGGTGGGAAGATAAAGTGATTAAAAGACCTTAGTTGTACGAAATGGGGACTATTAAAACATAACCTGGCGCCAATTGACCAGGCGATATCATCGGAGGGTATGTTTTTGGAAGTCTCCTCCTGTTACTTTTTAATATGGCATTAGCGTTAATACATGGCATCTCCTCCATTGGGTCCCAGGGTCTGTCCGACGAAGTAAGAACTTTCCGGAGAAGCCAGGAACACCACTGAAGAAGCTACCTCTTCCGGACGACCAAACCTGCCCAGCGGCAAAGTGCTTAATTTAAGACTTTTTGATTCTTCAGATATTTCCTTTGTCATATCGGTCTGAATCGGTCCCGGAGCGACGCAGTTTACCAGAATTCCTTCGCGGGCAACTTCCCGGGAAAGTGACTTTGTAAAAGCAATTACACCGGCTTTCGATGCAGTATATGCCACTAAACCAGGGTCACCGAATAATGCTGAATCCGAGGCGATGTTGATAATTCTCCCTTCCTGACGCTTTTTCATCGACGGCAGCACGGCCTTCGTACACAAGAAAACTCCGGTCAAATTAGTGGTAATTATTGAATTCCAATCTTCGAGCGAAGTGTCTATCAATTTTTCAAAAATAAGAATCCCGGCGCTGTTTACCAGGATATCAACCCGCTCAAATTTATTCAATAGATGTTCCACCATTGATTGAACTTCCTGAGGCACCCGGATGTCGGCTTGTAAGGCCATAGCCTCAGTTCCGTATTTTTGCTGTGCAACTTCACATACCTTTTCCGCTTTCTCCCGGTTTTGACAATAGTTAACTCCCACAATAGCCCCTTGTTCTGCCAAACCATACACGATGGCTTCCCCGATCCCGCGGCTTCCTCCTGTAACCAGGGCAACTTTATTCATAAGCTTTCGCATTCCGGAGACCTCCTCGATTGAATCAAAATATGATTATATTATTCTATCTAAAAAATTCAATTATTACGAAGCGTAATTGCGCAAGATTAGTTAAAATGTATATGAGGTGACTATAATGACAAAACCTGTAAGTATCCTGGGTTTCGCTGGGAGTTTAAGAAAAGGATCATATAATCGAGCCTTGCTGAATGCGACTGCTGAACTAATCCCGGATGACGCCAGATTGGAAATTTTTGATCTGGATGGAATCCCTGGATACAATCAAGACCTCGAGCCGGTAAGACCGGAAAAAGTCACGCAATTTAAAGCCAGGATAAAGGCGGCAGACGCTATTCTCGTTGTCACCCCTGAATACAATTATTCTATTCCGGGTGTATTGAAAAATGCGATTGACTGGGCTTCGCGTCCACCCACTGATAATTCCTTTCAGGGTAAACCGGTAGCGGTTATGAGCGCCTCGACCGGAATTCTGGGAGGCGCCAGAGCTCAATATCACTTGAGACAGACTTTCGTTTTTCTGGATATGCATCCTATTAACAAACCTGAAGTGATATTGACGTTTGCGAATCAAAAATTTGATGAAAACGGCAAGCTAAACAACGAAATATCCAAAGATCTGATAAAGAAACTGCTTCGGGCATTGATAGATTGGACCAAAAAATTAAATTCCAACCCCGGATGAATCCCCTTCCAAATTTGCGCGGCTACTCGTAGACGAGTAGAATTGTAATAGTAAATCTGTGTTTTAAAATTAAAGTAACAGTTACTATTCGGAGCCTTAAGTTTGGAAGATGAGCGTTAACTCGACAACTACCAATGATTCAGAAAACAAAAACTCTACTCAACCAGCGGGAGTTCTCCTCAACAAATTTAGCCTTATAGGTCTGGCAATTTTACTCATCCTGGCTGCTTGGGCAGGGCAAACCGTGATCGTAGTTTTGCTGGGGTTAGCTTTATCGGCCGCCGGATTGTCAAAATTTTGGAGCCATTATTCTCTCAAGAGCGTATATTGCGAACGACAGTTGAACGAGAACCGGGTTTTTCCGGATGAAGATATAGATTTAAAAATACGTCTGATTAATCGGAAATTGCTGCCTTTGCCCTGGATACAGGTCCACGACGAAATCCCCTCAATTTTTGCCCCTGACCTTCCACCTGGAATGAAACCCGGCTTTGGATTGATTTCACATTCAACATCCATTTTATGGTATTCAGCGGTCAACTGGAAATACCGCTTGCACTGTAACAAACGTGGATACTATTCACTCGGCCCATTAACTGTTACTTCGGGAGATATTTTCGGTTTTTACCCTCGTACGGAGATTGAATCCAAAGCGGACCATATTATCGTTTACCCCCGTATTTTCACACTTTCCCAATTGTCCATTCCATCGCTTTACCCGGTTGGTGAAGCCAAATCCGACAAAAGGATATTTGAAGATCCTTCGCGCACCATTGGGATTAGAGATTATAGTCCCGGGGACAGCTTAAGACGGATCCACTGGAAAGCCAGCGCCCGTCAACATCAGCTTCAAGTTAAAGTATTCGAACCTACAACTACCTTGAAAGTAGGGCTTTTCTTAGCCGCGGATAGCTTCCAGGATTCAGGGACATGGAATGAAGCAGGTCTCGAATTGGGAATAAGTACAGCCGCTTCATTAGCCAACTATTTAATTGAAAAAAACAGCCAGGTCGGTTTATGGGCAAATACCAGACTGGTTGACTCCGGCCAACCCGCCAGAATTCCACCTGGAAGCGGGGTTATTCAATTAGTACAAATCCTGGAAGCCCTGGCGAAAGTGGTCATGAACTCGAGCGGATCATTCACCGAATACTTTCATGATCAGCGCAAAGATATCCCATTAGGCACAACTCTTATTTTTGTTCTGGCACAAATCCCGGCCAGATTCAAAGGAGTGCTGGCAGATTTAAAAGAATCCGGCTATAAATTGATGGTATTCCAAATTGGAGACATCAGGGATGAGGATTCCCTGCCGGATATTCCCGTCTTTAATATCCGGGAACCCGGAGAGGCGGCCAAAATACTTACCGAAGAAAAATGATGTTAGATCTTAAGAATTTTTTCATTTATATTACTATCCTGGGAATGGAGTTCAGCTGGCTTTATGCAGTGCTGAATGCAGCTAATAAATCCGTAGCGGATAAACTGATGATTCCACTACTGATGGTAACCCTGTTAATCTCTTTCTGCGTTTCCCGGGGGCTCCGTT
>DEUU01000264.1:0-1813 GCA_002362735.1 Dehalococcoidia bacterium UBA3254 | reverse complement strand
CAGACACCGCTTTCAGCAATTCTATCTGGCTGGCATCAGTACCCCATGCTTTTTCACAAATATTGCATGTTTTTGAACCTGCCTTATTAATATTAATCAGTACCGGAGTTCTCTGGTGGTTAGGGCGAAGATTTGCCTATACCACAGCGAACTTTTCCGCCTCAGTTACGGAATTTCAATTCGGGTTGATAATTTTAGCTTTAACTTTTTTTTCCTGCTACGAGCTAAAACTTGATCAATCCAGTTCGTTGCCAATAACGTTGTCTTTTTTCTCTCTGGCACTGATTGGTATTTCTATCTCTCATTCTCAAGATAATCACAGCTGGCTCAGCTCCTGGCGTCAGGGGCACTGGTCGACGATGTTAATCGTAAGTATCATCATTATTTTATTATTGGGTCTGCTGATCAGCATCATCGTCACCCCGGATTTCCTCCAATTGTTTTTAAACGCTCTGAAATGGATCCTGGGACAATTCGAAAGATTTATGATGTGGATATCCAGTCTTTTTCCTCAAACAACTCCACCTGAACCCCTGCCCGCGACGCCCACCACACCCATGGCAACTCCAGATTCAGAGGTATTCAAATTACCGGAGTGGCTAACGACAGGAGGCCGAATTGCCTGGACGATCCTCTTTATAGGCCTGCTTATAGCCGCATCATGGCAGATTGCCTCCCAAATATTTAAGTTGATGCGCCGGCGGGCAGCGACAACCGGCGGAGAAGTAGAATCTCTAAAAGGAGTATTCTGGAGAGATTTCAAAAACTGGTTAAAACGCCTTATTTCCCGAATTACAGGTTTAAAATTTGGCCTGAAGAATAAAGGGAAACTTAAGAGTATCCCTCCTGAGATCGCTTCGGTACGACACCTTTATGTTCAATTCCTCCGCTGGGCAGCGGAAGAGGGTCATCCAAGGAAAAAATGGCAAACACCCGCTGAGTTCCGGTTCTCCCTGAACGAACTCCTGATTGAGAACAAACAAGAACTGGACTTCATCACACAAAAATATATCGATGCGCGCTATGGCGCTGCCTTACCGACGCAAGCTGAATTAAATCAGCTAAAACAGAAATGGCATGATCTTAAACAGGTTGAGATTCGAAAAATAGCAAATAAAAAGCCCCGAAAGAGAGGATAGATTTATGGAAATAACCTCCCGGAAAAATACTGCGGAACAGGTCCTTATGATTAAGGAAACAACCGATAAAATAATTGAAAATATCAGCCGGGTGATCGTGGGTAAAAAAGAGATTGCAGAACTCGTTCTGGTGGCCTTGTTTTGCGAAGGGAATGTTCTCATGGAAGACGTTCCTGGAGTGGGAAAAACAATGCTGGCGAAAGCAACGGCCAAATCACTGGGTTGCAGTTTCCAGCGTATTCAGTGCACTCCGGATCTGCTCCCGTCTGATGTTACCGGCATCCAATTCTATAATCAAAAGACCGGGACCTTTGAGTTTCGTCCGGGGCCTATCATGACAAATATTGTTCTCGTGGATGAAATTAACCGTGCCACACCCCGCACTCAATCTGCTCTCTTAGAGGCGATGCAGGAACAACAAATCACCGTAGATATGGAGACCGTTCCTTTACCACGACCGTTCCTGCTAATGGCTACCCAGAATCCCATTGAGCTGGAAGGAACTTTCCCTTTGCCGGAAGCCCAGCTTGACCGGTTTCTTCTCAGGATCCCCCTGGGGTATCCCGAAAAGGATGAGGAGATCGCGATCCTCGAACGGTTTTAAGAAAAGGACCCGCTGTCCGAACTCGATGCTGTGGCAGCTCCCGGACAGATCGCCGAGCTGCAGCAGACCC
>DEUU01000239.1 GCA_002362735.1 Dehalococcoidia bacterium UBA3254 | reverse complement strand
AATGGCGTCACCTATGTCTATGAATCTGTGGGTTACTGGGACAAACAAAAGAAACAGGCCAGGAATAAACGCAAGTGCATTGGCAAACTAGACCCGGTCACCGGGGAAATAATCCCCTCCAACAAAGTCGATCTTGCGGATCTGGTTTCATCGACTAAGAGACGCGGTCCTAAACCTGTCCTGGAGAGCAAGCGGCTTTTCTACGGAGCCACCTATCTATTTGATGCCATAGGAGAGAAACTGGGGGTGACCCGGGACCTCCAGACCTGTTTTCCGGATATTTATCAGCAAATCTTGTCTCTGGCCTATTACCTGGTTCTGGAAGATCATAATCCATTGAGCCGTTTCCCCAGGTGGGCACTCACCCATACTCATCCATATGGCAAAGCGATACCCTCGCAAAGGAGCAGCGAAATACTGGGGTCAATTGGTGAGGAAGCCAAACTCAATTTCTTACAGTTACAGGGTCAGCGCCGGGTAGAAAAGGAGTTTTTAGCCTATGACATTACCTCAATTTCCTCTTATTCGACCTCACTAAAACAGGTGAAATATGGCCTGAACAAAGAAAACGACTCCTTGCCCCAGATTAATCTGGCACTGCTTTTCGGTGAAAACTCCCGGCTGCCAGTCTACTACAGAAAACTGCCGGGCAACATTACAGATGTGAAGACCATCCGAAATCTGCTGGCTGATATCAATTTCTTGAATCGGGAAAAGGTGCAATTGGTAATGGACCGCGGGTTCTATAGTGAGGACAATATTAATGCCCTCTTCCGCCAGCATTACAAGTTTCTGATCTCAACCCGGACCTCCTTACTATTTGTCAGACGAAAACTGGATGAAGTCTGCGGGAGTATGGTATCCCGGCAACATTACACGTCCAAATATGGTCTTTATTTTGAATCGTTCATGCTGGACTGGGGCTACTCTGAGACTAAAAAACGCAGTGGAGAAGTGATCAATGACAGCCGCCGCATCTATCTGCACCTGTTTTACAATGATCAGAGAGCTACGGATGATAAAATCGCTTTTAATAAGCTGTTGGACACGTTGGAATATGAGTTGAATAGCGGCAACCCTATTCCCGAACACGAAAAACTGTACATCAAATATTATGATATCCGCGAGACTCCGGTCAGAGGGATAGCGCTTACTCCCAAGCAAGAAGCGATCGATGCTGTAGAAAAATACTACGGTTATTTTGCCCTGTTATCCAACGGGGTTAAAGATCCTCTGGAAGCGCTGGAAATTTATCGTGCCAAAGACCTAATTGAAAAAGCCTTTGGCAACTTGAAAGAACGACTGAATATGCGTCGGACCTCAGTGTCTTCGGAAGAAAACCTGGAAGGTAAACTTTTTGTTCAGTTTGTAGCCTTGATCTACCTTTCTTACATTGAGAAGGTAATGTCAGATCATAACCTGTTCAAGGATTATACCTTGCAAGAACTATTGGATGAACTGGATGTGATAGAAAGCTTTGAACAACCTGGCCATAAACCCAGGATTGGTGAAATTACCCAAAAGCAAGCTCAACTCTATGCCTTTCTCGGTATACAGTGTCCGACATAGGTATAATTTGGCGGGATTTCAGGTTATTAGTTTCCTCCCCATCCTGAGATGCTTCGGCGAAAGTTCTATAAAGAGTACTTGTCTTCGGCAACGAGGTTATTTTGTCATATATCCTTTTAGGCGGATTGAGACTTCCGCGGCGGTCAATCCCTCCACTTCAATAGTCTTATAGTGGCTGGTTAGTCCTCTAACCAGGCTCAGACTATCTTTCCTGATATTTAAGACCTCGCTGAGAAAGTCGAGCAGTTCCTTATTCGCCTTGCCCTTTTCAGGAGGGGCGCCTATTTTTATTTTCCAAACACCCTCTGCCAGACTCACGATTTCATTTCGTCCGGCATTAGGCTGGACCTTCACGGATATTTTTGTTGTCAGACTTGCCATCACTTTATTTTATCGAGCTACTATCATATAATCAATCCAATAGGAGAGACATGGCATTATCTTTTGAGATAGGCCCGATCAGGCCGCCAAATGAATCTAACTCCCTGCTTCTGCGCTTTACCCGCAATTGTCCCTGGAATAAATGCAAATTCTGCAATTCATATAAAGGCAAAGCCTTTGAATTACGTTCCGTTGCCGATATCAAAAGGGACATTACAGTAGCCAAGGCTATGCGCGATAAAATATTGGAGATTACGCTTAAAGCCGGAGCGGCGGGGGGAATGCAGAAAGGGGTGAGCATGGTCCTCAAGGATCCGCCCAACGAATCTTTCCGCAACGTAGCCTTGTGGCTGCTGGGCGGCGGCGAAAATGTCTTCCTTCAGGATGCCAACAGCCTTATAATGAAGACTGAAGAACTGGGTGAATCGATCGTATTTTTAAAAAATACCTTCCCGGCAATAAAACGGATCACCAGTTACGCGCGCTCGCAGACCGCCGTAAAGAAAAAACTGTCTGAGCTGTTCCATCTACGTGAAGCCGGTTTGAGCCGTTTACACCTGGGGCTTGAATCCGGCTATGACCCAATTCTGGAATTCATGAATAAGGGAGAGACTGCCGACGACCATATCAAAGGCGGACGCAAGATCGTGGAAGCCGGAATTTCTCTCAGCGAATATGTCATCCTGGGTTTAGGCGGTAGGCCTCTCTCATATCTCCATGCCATTAATACAGCTAGAGTCTTAAATGAGATTGATCCCGAATTCATCCGAATGCGGACCCTGATCGTCAACAGGTCCGTTCCCCTATCTCTGGAAATAGCGGGAGGAAATTTCGTACGGGCTGCGGATGATGAAATCATCCGTGAGGAAAGGACCTTCCTGGAAAATCTTAGAGTCCATTCAATGTACGTCAGCGACCACATTTCAAATTTACTGCCCGAACTGGAGGGCAAACTGCCGCAGGATAAGGCGAAGCTGTTGGATATTCTGGACAGGTTCGAAGCCCTCCCGATGACAGAGAAAATAAATTTTATGATCGGCAGGAGGGTTGGACTTTATAAAAACTTGGAGGACATAGAAGACGCCCAGAGGCATGAGCTGGTCGAACAGATCAAATTCAAACTTAATCAGGGCAAAAAGAAATTCGATCCTCAGATCATTTTCAAGCTGATGGAAGATTTTATCTAATATGGACACGATATCTGTTGAAATAGGTGAACTGCTCAAAAAATATAAATTACGGCTCGGCGCTGTGGAGTCCGCAACCGGCGGACTGATATCCCACCGTATCACCAACATCTCCGGAAGCTCGGACTATTATCAGGGCTCTATCACCTCCTATAGCAATGAAATCAAAGTGAAGCTGGCAGGGGTCAAAAAAGAGACCCTGGAGAAATACGGCGCCGTGAGTGCGCAGGTGGCCCAGGAGATGGCGGATGGCGGCCGAAAAGCCCTGGGAGTAGATATCTGCATTGCAGATACAGGAATCGCCGGGCCTACCGGAGCTACTCCAGGAAAACCGATCGGTCTTTTTTATATCGGTGGTAGC
>DEUU01000474.1:12681-13346 GCA_002362735.1 Dehalococcoidia bacterium UBA3254 | reverse complement strand
GGAGTCCTTACTCTGGCAATATAGGATTCGAAAGCGTGAGTATAGGCATCAAAACCGGTTTGGGCGGCGAGGTGCTGTGGCATTGTGCGGGCCATTAAAGGATCAATAATCGCCGTAGCCGGAGCAATTCCGGGGATAACCACAAGTTGTTTGGCTTTGATTCGGGTATTAGTAATAGCGGCACAGCCCGTTGACTCGGCACCGGTGCCGGTCGTGGTGTTAATCGTGATTTGAGGGATCGTAACCGGCTTGAATTTCTTCATGGTCTCCATCCATGGAGGATCAATTTGGGCAACCATATCACAGATATAGGTATCCTTATTTGCCATCAGGGCGCGGATACCCTTTCCGCAATCGTGCGAACTACCGCCGCCGATCGAGACGACACCGTTGCTTCCTGAAGCCATAAAAGCTTTCAGCCCGGCTTCAACTTCATAGTCTTTCGGGTTGGAAGTTATTTTATCAAAGATCTCGGTAGCAATACCATTGTATTTTAATATTCCAAGAATCTCTTCTACGATGCCGGTCCCTTCCAGTCCCGTGGTCACCACCAGGGCTTTTTTGATTCCTGACTGCTTGCATTCATCGGCTACGGTCTCATGGGCCCCCCAACCGAAGGCGATCTTTCCCATATCCCAGGTATTTCCATAATTTATGGGAAATTG
>DEUU01000474.1:0-12409 GCA_002362735.1 Dehalococcoidia bacterium UBA3254 | reverse complement strand
ATATTTTTGTTAATCATTAGTTTCCTCCTCAACACATATGCTAATTCTGAATAAATCTAAATGACGAAATATTTAACCGTCTGGATGGTTAATATGGATTTTCCTTTATTATCCATTTTCCAGCCTCAATAGTCAAACCATAAAGACCAGATATTTCTCGTAAAAAATCGTGTGTTCAGGTAAAACACTTCGAGTAATCCGATTGATTTTTCC
Organism: Dehalococcoidia bacterium UBA3254; assembly: GCA_002362735.1. The sequence continues at coordinate 12,196 of DEUU01000474.1, read as the reverse complement.
ATATAATGTAAATTAAAGGTTAAGTAATTAGATTCACTTCAGGAGGTGAAACATGTACTACAGGATTTTAGCTCCGCTGGATGGTTCTAAACTGGCAGAATGTACTCTGGGTCATATCAAGGACATCGCTACCGGTTGTCATGTGTCCGAGGTGGTTTTGTTATCCTATATCGAACCGGTATCGAATTCCTTAATCTGGCCTTCAAGTGAGACACAGATTAAAGAGATGGTAAATGAAATGCAGGATGCACAAAAGCAAGTTCGGCAGAAGGCTGAAAGTTATCTGGCGGATGTTGCCGCGAACTTAAGATTGTCAGGTTTAGGGGTTCAGACCGTGGTGATTGAGGGAAAGCCAGGCCAGCAAGCTGCAGATGTGATTCTGGACTATGCGGTAAATAATGATGCAGATTTAATTATTATGAGCACGCACGGCCGCTCCGGTGTTTCACGGTGGGCATTTGGTAGCGTCTCAGAAAAAGTTGTCCGGCATTCCACTGTTCCAGTGCTGACGGTTACTCCTGAAGGTTGCCGGTTACCCGAAGCGCCGGCTCACTATGCCAAGTTATAGAGATCAGGGAATTTTGAGCGAAGCCTCCGGTACATTAGACTTTTTGTTTTCTCAAAGCTGCCGGAGGCTGTCCCTGGTTTTTCCTGGAGTTAAGATCTCCTGGAGGAGTGTTGTTCCGGTTTGTTCGATTTTCCCAGGGATTCTTAACCGGCGATGTTCTCTGGTCCAGGAGGGTTGCCCAGGCAGCTAATTCTGAATTGCGCAGGTCACCTCAAGAACTATCCTCCTGCTTCATACGCATGCTTTGGAAAACACTTTGTACCTGGATTATTAAGCAGGTCCCGGGACGGTGCGTGTCTGTTTTAAGTGTTCAAACGAACCTTGAAAACAGCTAGATCCGAGGTCTTTAGTACTGGGTCTATCAAACTCCAGGTTTCGATCAAATTCGAGTCCAGAGGGTCAGGCGACCAAAATACTATTGTTCCTCCCTCCAGCTTCATGATAATAATATAATTCCGACCCCTAAAATAGATGGTTTTAAAATCGAAAAACTCTTTATACAAATATTGAAGAGATAAAATAATCGCCTGGGGCAACTGAAGAGGAGGAACACAAAATGTGGATTATATCTTACGTCAAATGTTTGGTTAGGAAGCATCTCTGGATCGGTTCAAATTACCGTTATTGTGTGCGCTGCGGGAAATTGGAATTAGACGCCAGGGCCTAATTTTAAAACGAATGTCAGCTGCTGTGGCAGTCTCTTCCTCATCGTAGTCCGATCTCTCATTAAGAAAGATAAGAGTGCTGGAGAAGGATGGGATCCCTGGAATTTAATGCTCAGTTTCTTTTATTGATTACAACAGGTTCGGGTTCGATAAATGGTGTTTGGTATTTATGAACCGGAATATAAATTTAGTTTTCGCAGTATTTAAAGGTCTTCTGGCTGCTGGAGACATGTTCTGACCTGCCCGGAGTTGAGAGACCAGCCCCGTCTCTTTGCCGGAAAATTCTAACAAAGCTTTACGAACTTCGTTGCTAGCCTGTTTATTGTCATGGAGTGTGCGACTCATCGATCCTCGGTAATCTGATCGGCTTTTCAATAATTTTTCGGTAAGACGCAAGAGCCTCATTCTCAGTACTTTCCCGGTTTTTCGAAGCCAAACATTCTATTTCTTCGTAAGCCTGGAATTTAGCTTCAAAGAGTTGATAAGCTGCTTTTCCTGTTTTTCCAGTTCCTGGAAGTCGTTTTCAGAGTCTTTTTAAACTTGACATGGGTCTGGTAAGTCGATTTAATATCAGTTTTAGCTTTGAACCGGATTCAATTCCTTAACCGGAGTAGATTCAACCTCAGGCTTTTCCTCGGTTTTTGCCGCAACTTCTCGGATTCCTGAAGTTTTGAAGATAGCCTTTCGAGATGATTAAGAGGGTGTATAATATTTACTAACAAAATAAATCGGTTTGATAGGAGAGACCCAGGATGAAATATATCCGGATGTACACCGGCAAAGATGGAGAATCCCATTTTGAAGACCTTGATATGCTTTTCACGAAACTGGATGAATGCGATTGGAGATCAGAATTTATTAATGCCAGAGGGGTCCAGTTCCGTGAATCAACACCGGAGTATAATCTCGATTTTCATAACGTTCCTGACCGCCAGTGGGTCATTACCCTCGAAGGGCAAGTTGATATCATCGTTGGAGATGGTTCAGAAAGGCGGATCGGTCCGGGGATTGTTTTGTTAGCGGAAGACACCACTGGCAGAGGGCACAAGAGCCGGGCGGTTAATAACAAACCTCATAAACACCTTTTTATCGTTCTGGATTAACCGGGTAAGAATCAGGTACTCTTGAGGAGCAAGTTTATGCAACCAAGGCAGCCAATGTTTTCGAATCACAACTCTAATGTGATCTATATAAAGAATAAGCCATTATTTCCGATCAGCTGGCTGCAAAAACAGGACTATTGCGAATACCAAATTTATCTTGAAAATGTGAAAGGCATCGAGGTTAGACCGACCAAAGCCATGACTCAAGGTTCGCAGCAGCATGAACAACTTTATAACGAGTTTTTAAAGAAAGCTAAACCTGCGACGGTTGAGCAAATGCTCTTAGAATCGAAAACAGAACAAATTTATTGTCGGGAATTTAGAGTTGTAGATCTGGAGCACGGTATTTACGGATTGATTGATGAAATCTGGCTGACGCCCGAAGGTTTTATTGTCATAGACGACAAACCGGGGATAAAAGTTTATCCTTCCAACATCCATCAGGTGTATGGTTATTGCCTGGCTTATCAATCGGTTATTTCACAGGGGGATCAGCGCGGCATATTCGGCGCTTTGCGGGAGAGAGGCACGGATAATATTTACTGGCGATCACCTTTTGATAAGGGAGCAATTGAGGAAATTGTCCCTTTGATAAACCGTATTCACGCGCTTCTAATCGGCAAAGAGAAGTTTACTTCAACGGATAATCAGAACAAGTGCAAAGTTTGCCGCTTCGGTTCACACTGTGATCGGATGCTGCACTGATTTGTTAACTCCCACTAGAAATTGTCCTGCAAAAAACCACTTTCTCCGAGAACCTATGCTCCTGGAGGAATTTCAAAGTCCGCGCAAAGTTCGCCGCTTTCTGCCCAACAATTTTTAGGAGTTTCTCTCACGATAATCTGAACAGCTTCAGCCGGCACCCCTATTTTTACAAAAGCTTGGGTGAGGTCCTTTACCAACTGCTTCTTTTGTTCCAGAGAAGGTCCCTTCTGCATTTCTACTATTAATACCGGCATATTTCCTCCAAAGAAATGAATATCCTTTTATTCTATTATAGAATTCATGTAGAAGGCTTCCGGCAAAAAATTATTTGTCAGCGGTAAAACCTCCAAGCTTTTGATGGAATTTTCTGATCGGAAAGAGCGGTTATCAGCTAATTAAAGACTCCCTGAGTCAGGATTTTTCGGTCAACTCGGTCGAAAGTGAGTAACATGGAATGAGCGATTCCAACGGAAAGTCTTTTGTTTTTTTGTTCTACCGCAATATTTATCCAGAGGTTCCCGGTTGATATCAGACCTTTCTTTAACATATCCTCGAATATTTTCATTAACTCGCGATCGAAACTTTCCATTTTGACCTTCCTCTGGGACGGAGATGGTCCCCGGCCTATTTATTAGCGAGCATTTTTTGGATTTCGCCGAAAGTGAAAAGCAGTAACCGTCCTTTAGGTGTTGACCGATATCTATAGCGTGTACCTTCGGGGTTGATTACCTCCAGCATATTAACTTTTACCAGCCAATCCAGATACTTTTGCATTTGCTGATAATTTAGATTGGCGCACTCTATCAGATCTAAATTGGAAATGTCTCCAGAGCATGACAATTTGATAATATCAACTGCTATCTGGACGCTCGAACGGCGGCCTCTATTCTGCCAGAAATCGGTCATTATTCCCACCCTTCGGTGAAATATTATCGCCGAGTCTGGGGAAAAACGGAAGATATAGAGTACTAGAACATTGTTCCTTTTAAAAATTTACATTTTGCGGAAGTAACTGAGGCGGGAAGTTGCTCGAAAAGTTATTCAATTATGATGTCAAGGCCGTTGAGTAGTGATATGGCTTCCGGAAGAGAAAATCGCGCTTTCTTGAGATTGTTATCAAGGAGGTTGATAGAGTAGTTTTTTGCGCCGGAGAAATCAGAGTATGAGAGGTCAGTCTTGAGGAACCGGCTGTTCTCAAAGTCTGTATTCTTAAAGGTCCCGTGGTTCATATCGGTCTCAATAAAATCAACCTCTTTAGCCTGGCAATTAATGATTTTGATATTCGGCACTTTCAATAACTTGAAGTTGGAGTAATTAATCTGGCAATCAGTGAAAGACAGGTCTTCTGCCTTTGCAGCCTTTGCCCAATCAAAACCAAGCACCTTGGACCCGGAAAACTTGACCTCCATGAAACGGGTGTCATGAGGGTCGATGGCGCTGAGAGTACACTCCTTTAGATTGCAGCGCAGGAATTTACATTTTTCAAACTTACAGTTGATAAAGCTGCAAGTTTCGAAATCACACTCCTCAAATACTGTGGCTTCAATGATTTCATTGAAAAACGAGAGTTTATTGAATTTTTCCTGATAATAAGCGGTCTTTGAAAAACTCATAAAGGTATTATAACCCTTTGTCCGGCCCTATCACCATATCAGTCCTTTAACAATACCTCTTCCAGTCTGCCGAGCTGTCATAATAGGCGATGGAACTGAGAACTCCTCCGCTCATTACTCCTTGATGCTGTGGAAGCAACCAGACCGAGCGCCAGTAATTAACGCCTCCGAAAAAATAGTACTGGTTAAACTGTTTTATCGGACTTCTGATGGTAAGAACGCCCTCATCTGATCAGTGATGCTGCCGATATTATGGGCGGTGGCATAAAAAGCGGTCTTTCCCCCTATGCTGTGTCCAATTAAAACGAGGTTCTTTTTATTCGAGTATTTATTAATACTTTCAGCAATGTTGTTGGCCCAGGTATCGATATCAACGTCATTTGGATAGCACCGGTTCAGGGTCTAATATTGAGTTTGATGCCGGGATGGGTCGCCGCATATTCCTCAATATAAGGAGGAAGCCTGTCAAGGATCTGGCCTGATAGTCCTTTATTGAGCCGGAGTTGCTGCCTGAGCCATGGAGAAAAACAAAATTCAGCTCTTTAATTCGGGTTGCCGCTCCGATCGATGACTGGCCAGAGCAGGGGTAAAGCAGAAGCAACCCAGATTGCGAGGGCAATTAACCAGATAATCAGTTACAAGGTATCCGCATTTTACCACTTGCGAAAACTTAAGGAAAATGAGACTGCCTGGTACAGACGGAAATTCAACCAAAAACCAGCCAGTACCCCAGCCCCAGGTGAATCATAGTGCTGAGAACTAAAACAAAGACAAAAAATCCCTTTCGGGTCTTATGATGAAATACCGTCCGACCTGCCCAGCCGCCGATAAACCCACCGGATAAAGCCAATCCGTGCAAATAGACTTCGGGTATGCGCCAACCTTCGGTCTTTGATTGGGTTTTATCTAACCCGTATAAACAAAAGGTAATGAAGCTTGCTATGGCAATCCATAGACCGTAGATCTGCCAGACCATTTATGTTTCCTGAATGTCCTGAAAAATAGACCTGGATATTGATTGTCCGTAACTATATTTACGATATCGTCGACCAGCTCGTTCTAAAGTAAATTTTCCTCGATTTCGTTGATGGATATTTTTATTGTGGTTACCTCTGCGTATCTTTTTACTGCATCTGAAACCAAAATTTCGATGCCGTTAATCCTGGTTGTCAACTCATTGGTTCCCGGCTCGTCGAGAGACAAACCCAGGTATGGTCCGGCGCAGCCATCTCCCTCGACGGCAAGACGCAAAATTTTTCCAGGATTTTTTTCCAGGATTTCTAATATTTTAATTTTAACCGCATCGGATATTTCGATCATGAGAGCACTCAGTCCCGTTCACAGACTATCAAATCCAGTTGTTTTTCCTTTTAGTATTCACCGTAAAAATTATAAATCCTTATTGAGTAGAAAACAATCGAATTGAATCCGCGATCAAAATGGAAGATTATTATTCACGCCTGATTCCGTGGCATTTTTAAGGAGTGTAGATATATTAAGGCGGTATTGATATGATATTAGCTGTACACTCAACTACACTCAATGAAATGGAAATAGATAAGAATGTTACATAGTTAAGATATCTGGAGTTTAAAGCATGAACGAAGAGAAAGAAGCTATCCGTAAAGCACTTCGTGATAACATCAGCGAATTGCCATTTCACCGTTTCCTGGGGCTCAGTCCAGAATGTTTTGATATGGAAAACGGTCGTATTTATTTTGATATGCGGGATGAGCTGGTAGGCAATAATCATTTTAAAATATTGCACGGTGGGGTTATTGCGTCAATTCTGGATACCGAAGGCGGATTTGTCCTGGTCCTGGATGGCGCCTGGCGTCCATCGGCGGGTCCATCTGTAAGTCCGTTCTTGATAAAAGGTGGTACGATCGACCTGCGCATCGATTATCTACGGCCCGGAAAGGGCAAGCATTTTGTAGCTTCCGGTACTATCCTGAGACGCGGGAATAAGGTGGCGGTAGCTCGTACCGAACTGCGGAACGAGCAGGATGAGCTGATTGCGGTGGGTACGGGTACATACCTGGTTGGATAAAAAGGAGACCCGCTCCTATATTTGCAATTTGCTTATGATCACCGCTTTATAGGTTCTATAAGCGTTTTCGATATCCAATGACAACAATTGGAATTCGGCTAAAAATGCTTCTGTCTCGGAACCGGTCTCGATAGTTATGAGAGGATAGAGTGTATCACCATCTTCGGTTTGCTCCCCCGCATTGAAATTACGTTTAAGAAAATCGGAAAAATTATCCAGGTAATCGCTAAATCTCTTACTCTGATTTATCAATTCGGGATCGATGTATTTATTGTTCTCGGAGGCCAGAAAATCGATCAGTCTGTATAATTTATTAGATTGAGAGCCTTTATATTGATACCAGGAGTAGATGGTGTTGATCAACTCCCGCAGGTCAGCTTCTGAGAAAATGGCCAGGCCTTCACGAAAAACTCTTTCATCATGCTGTCTGTCCGGGCTTTGTTCATAGTTCTTTTTCCCCATGTTTTACTTTTCCTTTTAAGAAAAAAATAACCGGTATAAAGCTAAATATTTTCGAGAGACAACTATTGTATGAACTTATTTAAGAACAGTTCGAAACAATTTGCAAACATGTTTGCTAATTGAAGCATGCGATAACCCCGGGCGTCGGGCGGGTTGTTTACCAACATCATCGTGGAGCTGTTGCTGTCTTCATTGCTGGTACTGATAATAAATGTAATATTCAGGTGTCGATGATAAATGATTTATTTCTTCCAGGATATCAGGACCCATTTGATTTTACGGTAAGATGAATAGTAGTTATCTGCTCTGGTAAGATGTTTTTTGGCAACTTCACGCAGTTTGAGATACTGTTTGGAATTAATCTCAACTCCTCTGGCCATGCTCTTAAGAGCTTCCGGCAGGGTTGTATATCTTTCTTCGGTTTCAGTTTCAAAGGTGTCGGACCTGGCAGAAATACCGAAGTATGACAACATGCTGCTGATCACAGAATGGTCAGGGAAAAAAGGGGGACCTTTGCCCAGAGCTTCAGCGACCTGGGTCTCTAGCTGATCAAAACGCTCGGCTCGCCACGTAATATAACAGGCCGATCTTGCTGCCAGATTGATTTTTTGCAGTGTTACAGAAAGCGGGACGTGGACGCTGCGAGACAAGAGTACGATGTCATGCTGCAACACATCTTTGTCGATATTAACCTGGGTCCAGTCTTTATTCAGGTAGTTAATATTAGCGAGACCGGCGGACAAAGCCTTTTGCTGTAATTTCTCCAATCTAACCGGTGAAATATCCAGCGCGGTGACAAATTTAACCTTTGCCGCGAGTGGAATCGTCATAGCTCCGCAACCGCAACCTACATCGAGTACCGAATATTCAGGCTGGAGGTCCATCCGGCTCATAAGTTCTGAGGCATAATTGCTATCCCGCCAGGCACAATGAAATATCTGAGAGCGGCGGTCCCAATATTCGGCAGCCTGCACACCATGATCGAATCGCTGCATTTGTGCTATCCAGAGCTCGTCACAATTAGCTTGCGAAATTGTCGCTGCCGTATATTTCCTCACTACCTTTAAATGATTAATTAAAGGCGAATAAAGACTTGAAAACTATTTTACTTGCACGCTGGTCAGTGTGCTTTCATCGAATTGAGCAGTAGCGTTGATGTCATTATTTTGGACCAGCAGATAACATAACACGTTGAGATAATCCTGGTGAGAAAGGCTTCCAGGAGCGTTTAGCGGCATGGCGGTTGAAATGAAATCCAGTAACTTCTTGGCATTATTATATTTGCCCAGATTGGCATTTGTACCGATCAAAGCAGGTGCAGTTGAACCCTGTCCATTGGCACCGTGACACTGAGCACATTTACTGGAAAATATTGTCTGTCCCTGGCTGGCGAAGGAGCCATATGCAGGCCCGGCCGAGGTAGTAGATGGAGGTGTTGATGCAGGTGAAGTGCCGGGTGTCCCTGAAGCACAGCCACCTGCCATTACCAATGAAGTAATAAGAGCTATCATGATTGCGATTATATTAAATCGTTTCGCGTTCATTTCACTGTCACCGGATGGGGCACCATGGCTCCAAACAGATAACCTTGTTGGTTCCAGATTTGCTTGGCGACCGGGTACTGTACATTGCCCTGGTCATCTGTAGCCCGCGGTATCAGCGTCATGTTGCCCGGTGAGGCATTAAAAGTGAACTCCCAGCGGCTGCCGGCACGCTCGATATTGGGACCCACAAGCGTAGCTGGCTGGAAAGTATTGCCGTCGTCAAGGCTAACATCGACTTTATTTATTTTGCCAAAAGGCGACCATGCGTAACCCACCACTTTTTGTTGGCCGGCATTTAGAGTGGCTGGAAAAGGGAGGCAAAGGGCACTTTTCATTACCTGGGTTGTAACCGGCGGTCCCAGCGCTTGTCCTTGTGGTTGGTAACCGGGACCAACCAGAACGTAGAGTTTGGTGTTCCAATCAGAAAATTGAGGCGTGGTTGAAACAGTTATTTTATTAACCCACTTGATATTGTTGACACCAACCCACCCGGGAGTTATTACCCGTGCCGGAAAGCCGTGGTCTACCGGTAAAATATCACCGTTCATCATATAAGCGACCAGTGTATCGGATTCCATAGCCTTGGAAACCGGTATCGGTCTGCGTACATTGAGGCTATCGAATCCGGCTGGCATAACGTCTACGGCAGAGGCTTTAATTCCGGCCCGGTTCAGAATGTCACTGAGTTTTACTCCGGTCCAGTCGGCGATGCCGTAAGCACCCAGATGCCACTGGCCGCCTTGAGCTGGATTTTTCATTAAACTGTCGAAAAAAGAGCGTCCGTTACCGGCGCATTCTATGTAGCGGGTGACCGTTGTGCTCGGCATCGCCATTAAGTCATCATACGTCAATGACAGTGGGTTCGCTACTCCATCACCCTCAACACTTAACGTCCAGGTCTTTACGTCAATTGGGGGAAAAGGCGTGGAACTATGGTCACGGACGAAGAAGAATGAATTCGGCATATTATAGGTGCGGTTGGCCATAAGTTCAAAACGCATCTCTGCGTTGGATCCTAACGGAATGAAATATTCTCCTGGAGTTGGCTTTGAAATCAAAGGCGGAGTAAAGGTGGGTGTTGGTGTGACGGTGGTTGGTGGTGGAGTTTGGGTTACAGTTTTAGTGACGACACTTGTACAACCCGTGGCCGCGACTGCTGCCAATGCTGCTGCCGCTCCTCCCACTTTCAGAAAATCGCGACGAGAAAACCTTTGTCTATTCTTCGAGTCTGTCTCCTCAACCTCTGTTTTAGATAGCTTAATTGGTCCCATTTTCCTACTCTCCTTGAACGAATATTATGGTCATATTTTACCTGTAAGACATTTCTTTCATGGGGCTGTCAAAGGTATAGTAGCCAATTTACTGCGGCGCTGTTGAACGATTTTGGCAATCCAGATACCCATCTCATACAATACGATGATGGGTCCGGCAACAAGTACCTGGTTTACGGGGTCTCCCGTAGGAGTAATGATGGCGCCCCCAATAAAGGCCAGGATGAAAGCAAACTTCCTCTTGTTTGCCAGCCATTCCGAAGTGACCAGGCCGAGTCGAGCTAGAAAAGCGCAGATTACCGGAAGTTCGAATATAACACCAGTTGCCAGAACAATTCTTAAAATGACGGCGATATAACTCCCAATACGGATCTGGGGATTGGCTATGCCAGTACCAAAAGTGAAGAGGAACTGGAGGCCCGGAGGTACCAGAATGAAATAACTGAAAACGACTCCGCCGATGAACATTAAAAATATCCAGGGAATCGCAATAAGAATGTATTTTCTTTCTGGTTTGGTAAGCGCCGGAAAAATATACATAATTACCTGGTAGACCAGGTAGGGCATCGCCAGGGCAATCCCCGTAGCGATACACACTTGCATGTAGACACTGAACATTTCTGTCATATCGATATAGATCAGGGGGTAACCCGCTGCAGGCTTCGTTAGGATGTGAAAAATTTGATTGGCAAACAGGAAAGAAATTATGGTAGTAATGACAACTACTAATACGCTTCTGAGAAGCCGATTGCGCAGCTCTTGAAGATGCCCTATCAGAGTCATTTTATTTTGTTCAGGTGCTGCCATTTTTGTAGATCTCCACCTTTTCAATCCCTTCCGGTTTGTCTACACTGTTTTTCTTTTCTTCTTCTAATTCTTTTGATATCTGATTGGTGAATTCTGAAGTGGTACTTTTCAGATTATGGATAATTTTCCCTGCGCCACGAGCGATCTCAACTATCCTGCCGGGTCCCCATAGGAGAACGGCGATGAGCATGATAACAAGTATTTCTCCTCCACCAATGCCTAAAAAGTCCATCTTCACTCCATATCCGGATCTCTGAGAATATTTACGATGATCTGAATTTTAGCCTGATCATAAAAAGAAGCATAATCGAGAATTCTAGGTTTTAGTGGTTTTGGCAAGATCTCCCTTTGAATCTTGTTCCTTTTCACTTTCGTCTTCGCCCTTCATAGACGAACGCAATTCTCGAATGCCTCGGCCTATTGCCCCCCCTACTTGCGGCAATTTGCCTGCTCCAAAAATGACCAGAATAATGAGTAAGATGAGTCCGATCTCCATAGGTCCTAATCTCATTTTTTTACCTCCCCATTAACAATTTTCTTCTTAATTAGCAATATGCGGCGAAAAGTTGGAATGCTCTATTTTCAAGCTTATAAATGACATAGCAAACTCCCTTAACTAACATTATATAGTCGGCAACGAAGGATATGTTGTAGGCATTTTTACCTAAACGTAATACACTTTAAACATAATTTAAGAAAAAATAAGCTAAATGAGGATTAATCTTTCGAAAATAAAACAAGAATAGCAGCATTTAAAAAGAGGAGATTAAATAAGCCAACAGCCTGTCATCACTCTTCCGTTGCTGGCAGGTCTAAAGCATCATTGTTACGGGGCAGATCTAATTTCCTGAAAATATGATTAAGGTTTTAGCAAGATCTTTAAATTATTTTCTTTGTCTTTTAGCAGTTTTTCAAAACCTAATTCAACGGCATTTTTCATAGGTATAATGGATGTGATCGCAGGGCTCGGGTCAATACTCTTTTTTGCCAGAAGAGCTACTGCTTCTGCTCCCTCGTTAACATAAATAAGGCTTCCCACTAATTTTTTTTCATTGAACGCAATTCCAAAACAGTCCATGGGGACGGGTTTTTCCATAAATGCCACCAGTGAAACAGTGCCACCTCTTCGGGTTAGATTCATCGCTAATGGCAGAGAATCCTGGTTTCCTGCACTGTCAACCGCAACATCCGCCCCTACTCCGTCAGTCAAATCCATCATTGTTTGAGCCAGGTTTCCTTCACCAAGGTATAGTACGCGATTGGCTCCCATTTTACTGGCGATAGTTCCTCTGCTACTGTGTTTAGACACAACAAAAACCTTATTCGCTCCGGAAACACGGGCAGCCAGAAGAGCATATAGCCCGATGGTCCCATCACCGATGATAACGACAGTATCCCCTTTTTGGAC
>DEUU01000355.1 GCA_002362735.1 Dehalococcoidia bacterium UBA3254 | reverse complement strand
TCCTTAAGAGTTTGCCGGCTTTCATGTTTAAGGCATCGGCGGCTTCGATAGAGCTATTCCTGTCGACAATGAAACAGAACTATGGCTCGATTCGGGATTACCTATTGATGTATGGTGCTGACAGATCGCTGTTCGGGCGACTAGAGCAGGGGTTACTAATCTAAGAAGGGGACTTAGAGACCTCTCGATTCTTCTGTCACAACCATGGTGATGGCGATAACGGCTCGTGCCTATACCTTATTGGACCCTATTGAGCGTTGCACAATCTGGCTTATTGTTAATTACAAAAAGACCTTGTTTGCCCCGAAGAGTGCTAAGTTTGATCTGCATATTTCCACCATAAACATACGGCAGCTATACTGACTATGCTGACCAGTCCCACCAAAATGTAACTGATGGCACCTAATGGTATTGGGATTGTCCCGGTTAGCACTTCAGCCGCTCCACTGTACAAAACAGGGACATCCCAGGGAAAGTAAGGACCGTATCCCAGACGATCGGTGACCTGAGCGAATAATACAACCAGGAATATACAACCCACAGCAGGCAGATAACCGCGAGTAAGACTGGCAACTAAACCGAAAGGAATACACAGTATTATTGTTAGAAATCCAGTTAGTACCAGTGTCTTCAGTCCTTCAGTTACCATAGCCCCGGACCACCCCGGTAAATGAAGAATTGTCCCGACTACCAGCATGAGGAGAAAGGTTAGGCCAATCAGCGCCAGCGACCAGTACAATACCGTGATAATTTTCGCGGAAACAATAATCGCCCGCGATGTAGGCAACGCCAACGTGTCATAAATCGTCTTGTCACTAAACTCACGGCCGAATATCCAGATATAGATAAGGCCGAATATTACCAAGCCCCCAACACTTACCATGACCAACATAAGGCTGAAAAAACTCGACCAATCAGCGGCACCGCCAAACATTTGTGCTTTAGCGCCTAATAGTCCTAGACTTCGTGCTCTTTCCGGATCTTGAAGAATAAACATGAAAAGACCGCAGATTAAAGTAATAAACACAAACGCCAAACCAGAGACCCAGAGCATCTTCGACCGCCGGACTTTACAGAACTCGACCCATAGTGCTGCCGGCAACTCGTTAAAAACATTATCCATTACTACTCTCACTTTTCATACTGACCAGTTTTAAGAAGTATGATTCCAAATCGCCTCTTTCCACTACTAACCCGGTGGGGGGACATCCTGCCTGCACTAATACTGTTGCGATATTATCCGGATGCCTTATCGATTCATTATCATTTATCACCAGTGCGTCATGGTTGTGCATGCTGGACTTAATTCCGGCTTTCCCAAGAATTTGTTGCGCTGCTGCGATGTCACGTACATTGACTACCAGGTGCTGTTCCTCCTGCTCCTCCAATTGAGCGGCGTTGAGTTCTTTAACAAGTCGCCCGCGATGTACCACACCAATGCGTGTAGTTAGCCTGGCTATCTCACTTAAAATATGACTGGAGATAAAAATAGTGACTCTTCGTTCCCCCGCCAATTGTTTTAGTAGATTTCTAATCTCGACGATGCCGGCTGGGTCCAAACCGTTGGCCGGTTCATCAAGGATGAGCAAGTCCGGATGATGAATGAGTGCTTTCGCTAAGCCAAGCCGCTGGGCATTACCGAGTGATAGTGTCTTGGCTCGTCTGTGGGCATATTGTGTTAATTTCAGTTGTTCCATAACCTCTTCAACTACATTAGAACCATTCATCTTGCGGAGACGCCGTACAATCTCCAGATTCTCACGGACTGTCAGGTCAGGATAAGCATGAGGCGTCTCTACCATATACCCGACTCGCTGCCAGACAGAACGCTGACCGGGCTTTATCGCCTCACCGAATAAGGACACTGTTCCTGTATTCGGCTTGATCAATCCCAGTAACATACGGATAGTTGTTGTCTTACCCGCGCCGTTAAGGCCGAGGAATCCGTATATTTCCCCTTGTTTTATATCTAGAGACAACCGGTCAACGGCAACCACGTCTCGATACCTTTTTTTAAGACCGGATGCTGATATGACTGTATCCATAATTTACCTCTTTACACTCAGATATTCGACCATACTATCGATTATCATATCCGTTACCCTGGCATACAATTCGGTACCCAGAGTGTCCTTTTGCAGGAACATAAAAAAGACCGATGCGAGCATATTACCGGCGACTTCGGCGTCGAGTTGTCGAATGATGCCTATTTTTTGCCATTCTTTAATAAACTCGATTAGGAAGGTGATGTCCCTGCGATAATGTGCTTCATACTGTTTGGTATAGAGGACACCCGTAAAATCATCCAGTTTTCCCTTACCGAAAACCGCCAGTATGAGCGGATCTTCCTCAAGGATAGCGAAGGAGTATTTCAATAAGAAACGTAATTTTCCATCCGGTTCTTTTATCTCCTCTATCCGGCGGATCATATCCGTACGCAGTCTTTCCTCGGATATTTCATGTATCGCAAAAAATAGAGCCTCTTTTGTTTCAAAGAAACGGTAAAAAGATCCCTTAGCTATGCCCACTGCTCTTGCCAGATCATCGACGCTAGTCTTTTTCAGGCCATATTTGATGAAGTACTCCCGGCCTTTTTCTAGCAAGCTTTGCTTTATTTGGTCGATTTGGGATCGTGTAAACGCTTTTGGCATTGTTCTATATACCAATGACTAAATACATAATAATAGTCATTGTAAGGCTAATACGATTGTTTGTCAATCGCCTCACCAAGAGATAGATTTTGAATTATTTGTTCTTCGCTTAATGCCTAAAAGAAATGAAATAATAGTAGAAAAAATATATGTTCCCATATCCAAAAGTGTATTTTCACGTTTTATTACCGGCAAAATCTTGAACAGGTTTCGGACAAGTGGGACAATATGACCACAACTAAAAAACGCGAATCCACTGTATCGTTAAGGAGATGGATATGAAATACCGCAATCTGGGGAAGTCCGGTTTGAAGATCTCAGAAATTGGCCTTGGGAGTCTGGAGTTCGGCAGGAGGTTAAACGAACAAGAATCAATCTCCATTATTGCCCATGCCCTTGATTTAGGTATCAACTTCATTGATACCGCTGATGTATATAATAATGGGCGTTCTGAAGAATTTGTAGGTAAAGCTGTCAAGGGCAAACGGTCCAAGGTCATTATTGCAAGTAAGTTTGGTATTGCTACAGGTGATAATCCCAATGATTATGGTGGCTCACGTGCCCATATCATGAATGCCGTTGATAACAGTTTGAAACGACTAACATCAGACTATATTGATCTTTATTATATTCATTGGCCTGACCTGACAACTCCTATAGAGGAGACACTTCGAACTCTCGACATTCTGGTCCGTTCCGGTAAAGTACGTTATATTGCCTGTTCTAACTTCGCTGCATGGCAACTCTGTGAAGCTCAATGGATTTCCAGAGTGAAAAGCCTGGAGTCTTTCACAGGTGTGCAAACACGATATAACTTACTGGATCGTAGTATCGAAATGGAATTGGTCCCTTGCTGCCAGCAATATGGAGTGAGTGTCATTCCATGGTCACCACTCGCCGAAGGTTTTCTAACCGGAAAATACCAGAGGGGAAAGCCGTTACCATCTGGGACTCGTTTAAGCTCTCCGCAAATCACTCCTCCACCTCGTGCGGCACTTGCCGGGATGCCTGTTAGACCAGGAATGTTTACCTCAATTCTAACGGATGCCAACTTTGACAAAATTGAGAAGATGCAAAATTTTGCCATCGAGCGCAATCATACTATTGGAGAACTGGCGATATCATGGCTTCTCTCGCACTCATGGTTGGGTTCGGTTATCGCTGGCGCGACTAATCTAGAACAATTATCAGCAAACGTTACTGCCGCGAATTGGATGCTGACCGAAGAAGAAAAGGCTGAACTAGCATAAATGATGGTTTTGGTTATTAAGAGTGGTGTTCTAGTCACTTTCTGACGAAAGGTTTAATTATCGTAGGAAAATTAGCAGTTCTCCGAAAAGGAGTCTTTTTAGATCAGATTGAATAAATAAAATTGAAAAATAGTCGCTAAAGTCATGTTCGGTAATTGGTTCAAACTTATAATCCGTACTTGAACAAAAGCGTATTAATTAATCTGTTAACAACAAGAGATTTATAGTGGTGTTAGATCCGGTTCCATATACCATTCTCTTTTTGCATTGTTCGGGAAAATAGATAATTCTCCTTCTTCTATTGCATCGACGTACCA
>DEUU01000267.1:623-4806 GCA_002362735.1 Dehalococcoidia bacterium UBA3254 | reverse complement strand
AACCATTTTTTGAGATGAGGAAACCTTTCTGCGCACACATATCCCCGATTACCCGGGTACTCCGGGTTACCTCTCATACTGATGATTTTATTATCCTTGACGTTTACCAGCAGCCCGCAGTTACAATGGCATCCGGGTGAAGGCCAGCACATCACTTTCCGGGTCTCTATCCCTGAGTTGTCGCCGATTTCGCTTTCCATTTTATTCTCCTGTTTAAATTCGGTAAACGACCCTAAATTTCCTGAACAATTTCCGTTCGAGTATAATCGGAAATCCAGGATAAGTTTCACTCCAATAGATGTTATGGCAATGCTATAATAGGTTGCGTATTGAATTCTGTCAATATTTCACGTCCATATTTCAAGAAATGTGACAGTTGTCCGTATCAGGATTTTTAATTAGCCCTCAGAAAGTAATCCGATAATGGGATGGCTGGAAGAATTACGAGGATACCTGGGGAACCAAAGCCCCTTGACAATTTAACATCCAAACAGTATCGTGGAAAACAACTCCTGTAAAAATAGACAATTCAAAATGAAGGAGGTCCAAACTAAAATGGACATCGTAAAGACAGAATCCGGGTATATTTCAGGGACAATAGTAGGTGATATTGGCAAAGAAGTGTATATTTTCCGCGGTATTCCGTACGCGGCTCCTCCAGTAGGAGATTTACGCTGGAAACCACCACAACCGGTGGCCCACTGGTCGGGAATTCGTGAATGTACCGTCTTTAGCAATCAGGCCCCTCAGTATCTGGGCCCAACTACGCCACAGGCAGCTTTTCCCATGAAATCAAGCGAAGATTGTCTTTATCTTAACGTACTAACACCAGTTAAAAAATCTAATGATAAGCTGCCGGTAATGGTCTGGCTGCATGGCGGCGGTTTTACCATGGGACATGGCAACTCACCGATGTGTAACAGCCCTTCGCTCCCTCAAAATGGAGTAGTTTTAGTATCGATTAACACGCGTCTGGGTGCATTAGGCTTACTGGCTCACCCTTTACTCTCTAAGGAATCACCTCATGGCGTATCCGGGAATTACATGTTTTTAGATATGATAGCGGCGCTTCAGTGGATTCAAAGAAATATAGCATTATTTGGTGGTGATCCGCATAAAGTAATGATTTTTGGTGAGTCCGGTGGCGGTGGAAAGGTGATTGGGTTGATGGCCTCACCTCTTGCCAAAGGTTTGTTTCAAACTGCCGTTTGTGAAAGCGGAGGAATGCCTCACAGCACACCGTTGAAAGAACTGGAAGAAAGGGGCGAGAATCTATTTGCCAGGCTTGGCATTGATAAGGAACCAGACCCGCTGGCGGCTGCTCGAGCTCTTGATTGTGAAAAAATTTTAAAAGTAGTTGACACATTGAGCGTAGAAATGAATCTGCCGATACCTCAGGTTTTCGTTGACTCGGCAATTGATGGATGGTTTCTGACAGACCGGGTTGTTAATTCGATATCAGAAGGTAAATTTAACGCCGTTCCTTACATGATGGGAGCCACCATGGGAGAATTGACCGGACCCGGGCTTAAGATAAATGGCAAAGAATTGATACTACCCGAGATGGTTCCCCATTATGTCGCCATGTTTTCTGGTGCGAGTAAAGTGAATGTTAAAGCTTATGCTTTTGTTTTTGACCAGGTGCCTGGTAAGTGGAAAGAGGAAGGCGCCGTCTCCTGCCATGGAATGGAGCTCCCTTATCTTTTCGGCGCCCTGGATATAAAAGAAGAACTGGCGTATATGAGAAACGGCGTTGTTCCCTCGGGTGCAAAATCATACGATCCTGAACCAACCGAGGCGGATGAAAAGGTATCCAGAGCGATGATGAAGATGTGGATTCAGTTTGCCAAAACTGGGGATCCGAATGTAAAAGGTCTGGTTAAATGGCCGGCTTATGAGGCGGCAACCGACCAGTATCTCTATATCGCAGAACCATTACAAGTTAGATCCGGATTTTCCAAATTAGTCTAAGTTTTGTCTATTAGAGTATGAACGCTGGAAGGGAAAATGTCATCTAAGACTTCGATACGCATTGACTGGAACGTGCCAATGCCGATGCGCGATGGTACAGTGCTGCGGGGTGATATCTACCGGCCTGCAGATAGAAAGAAATACCCTGCGATCTTGATGCGTACTCCTTATGGCAAAGTATCTGTGGCCGAGCGCGATTATATCTTCATGAAAATCGTGCAGGCCGGATATGCCGTTATTTTTCAGGATGTGAGGGGGCGTTATGCCTCTGGCGGCAGTTACGACGGATCTGACGCATTTCTCACCCAGGAAGGACCTGATGGCTACGATTCGGTGGAATGGGTAGCGAGCCAACCCTGGTGCGATGGCACAGTGGGGACTTACGGTGGTTCTTACATGGCGCGGCTGCAGTGGATGCTGGCAAAAGAAAATCCGCCTCACCTCAAGGCCATAGCTCCATCCATATCTTCCGATACCCCGATCTCGCAGGCGACCATGTGGTATGGTGCAATCAGTCTGATTATGGGGGCCTCTTCGGCGGCGACAGTAGGGATGGATATCGCCGAAAAATTGAATTCTCAGGGAAAAAATGTCGCACAGATGCGGCAGTTGCTCAATCAGGTAGTCACAGACCCCGCAGAAGTGCTTAATTATTTACCGCTTAAGGATATTCCACATTTCAATTTTCCGGGATTGAAAGAGGTCTGGTACAATCGAGGTCTGAAGGCATTGCCCTCACCGGAACAGGCTGACAAGGTCTACTGGGAATATGAAAAAGTAACCTTACCCTGCCTTTACCAGAGCGGTTGGTATGACTTCAACCTGCGTGGATCGCTCGCTAACTTCCGCAACATGAAAGAGAGAGGCGGCTCTCCGCTGGCTCGCCAAAGCCAGCACCTGCTCATTGGGCCGTGGTCTCATGGCTCCATGCCTGCCATCCTCGGCGATATCAACTTCGGTCCGGTTGCAGATGTTGCAGGTGGGCAGATAGCCCAGTATAACATCGCTTTCTTCGATAAATATCTTCAGGGGAAAGACATTAAGATCCCCGCAATCCGTTATTTCGTGATGGGGCAGAATACCTGGCATACTGCTGATGATTGGCCTCTGCCACAGACTCAGTGGCAGCGCTATTTTCTTCACAGTGGTGGCCGAGCCAACACTTTAGCAGGAGATGGCTCTTTAGACCGTAACGAGCCAGCAGGTGAACTTCCTGATACTTTTGTTTACGATCCCCACTCTCCGGTGCCGACTGCCGGAGGTCCATGGGCAGCCGGGAATGGCTTTGTCCCTGGGCCTCTAGACCAGACGCACGTCGAACAGCGTAATGACGTGCTTTGCTATACGACGCCGGAGTTAAAAGAGGACTTGCAAGTCACCGGCCCGCTTAGTCTCCACCTTTTTGCGGCTACTTCGGCCTGTGATACTGATTTTACGGCTAAAATAGCTGACGTCCATCCGGACGGCCGTAGTTTCAACGTGGCAGAGGGTATAACGCGGGCGCGATTTCGAAAATCGGTCTTCGTGCCGGAGCCTGTAAATCCGGGTGACATTATTGAATATACCATCGACCTGGTAGGCGTCAGCCAGCTTTTCCGCCGCGGACACCGTATACGGCTCGATATATCCAGCAGCAATTTCCCGGCCTTCGACCGTAATATGAATACCGGTCACCCGACCGGCGAGGACAAAGGTGGCATCGCTGCCACGCAGAATATTTTTCATGAATCGGATTATCTTTCGTATGTTGATCTGCCGATAATCGGGGAATAGCGGAAATTACTCCGCTATTCCCTATCGGTCGATTTATTTTGCTATCCAGGCGTCTGCTGGAGTCCACTGGAAGTCATCAATCTGATAAAGACCCTCATCATGGACATTCGGATATTTGGCAGCTCCGACCATCTGATGATATACAGGTGTCAGGATATTATATTTGTCAAAGATCAAAGACTGCGCATTCTGAACAGCTTTCTGTTTGGTATTGAAGTCTGTCGCAGATTGGACATCGGCGCACATTTTTTCAAGTTCATCATTATGGAGTGTACTGTTCGCCCATATGAAACCTTTGGCACTGAAAGTGTTACCTATATAGGGTGTGATATCCGCCCCTCCCTTGAGGATCATAACGCAGAGACCGGTCCATCCTTTATGGAGAATAGCATCAGGGAACCTGGCGCCACCGACATCAATGGTAACATTGATGCCCACT
>DEUU01000267.1:0-390 GCA_002362735.1 Dehalococcoidia bacterium UBA3254 | reverse complement strand
CAATGGTAACATTGATGCCCACCGCTTTAAGATAACTTTGAACGGCTACCGTCCAGTCATAGGGTATTTCTTGAAGCAGGGTTGTATCAAAACCGGAACCGTAGCCGGCTTCTTTAAGCAGTGCCCGGGCTTTATCCGGGTTGTATTCTAAACCTTTAACGTTATCGTTGTATGCCCAGTATCCGGGTTGTCCGAATTGAACACAGGTTTTTGCTAAACCGTGCAAGACGTTATCCACGATATCTTGCTTATTGATAGCATAAGAAACAGCCTGCCGAACTTTAAGATCGGCAAAAGGTGACTTCGGGTTGGCGCTATCGCCGACAACGCCGATCGGGCCCGAACCAAGTGGAATAAGGTATTCCGTTGTGTATTTGCCGGCTTTTTGGA
>DEUU01000447.1 GCA_002362735.1 Dehalococcoidia bacterium UBA3254 | reverse complement strand
TGCCATTCCGCCACTTCGGCACAAATATCTTAAGGTGCATTTATCACCCTCGATGATAATTTTAACAGCAAAGTAAATCTCACGCAAGGATAATAGTAAGAGTCGTCCTGGTAGATAAACGTTATAAGCAAATAAACTTATTTCCAGAGATTTCGCCAAACTCTAGATGAAATCGCCCGGAAAATACATCCATTGTTTTGACACCTTATTATTTCGAGATTATGATTAGCTGGAAAATAATCTCAAGGATTACGTGTATGTCTGTATTAATAGCAGTCCTCGTTGCAAGTCTCCTGGCTATAGGTGGCTTAACGGGAGCTTTTGTTAATTTGCGTAAGAAGCGTTTAATTGATGATTTGCCAACATCCAGGACTCAGGGTGTTTTTATCGGTCTTGCTGAATTAAAAGGTACCGCTGAAAGTGATTCACCATTAATAAGCAATTTGGCAGGCATCCGATGTGTATACTATTCATGGCAGGTGGAAGAGCACTGGCAAAGAATAGTTCATGAAACTTATCGTGATGCTCAGGGGCATATACACTCTCGTACCAGGACCGAGAGTGGATGGACCCGGATAGACAGCGGCACACAGTCCGAGCCGTTTTATTTAAAAGACGATACCGGTGTTATTCGAATTGTCCCAGATCGGGCAAAAATTCAAGACAATACTTCATTCGACAGGACGGTTAATCCTTCTGATCCTTTATATTATGATAAAGGGCCTGCCGGAGCAATAGCTAACTCTACCCATCGAAGGCGTTTTCATGAGACCACTATCCCTCTGCACTCAATGTTGTATGTGATGGGGCAAGCTCGCGAACGTCAGGATATAGTGGCAGCAGAAATCGCTTATGATAAAGTAGCTCCCATGTATCTGATTTCAACCCGGTCAGAGAAACAAATCAGTTCCGGTTATGGACGTTGGTACTGGTTCTGCGTCATATCAGGTTTAGTCATTGCTATTGGTGGAGGAATAGTGTGGTCCGTTCTGATTAGTTTTGGTTCATTTATTAATTGGACTCCCGCAGTAATAATGGCCGCAGGATACCTCGTCATTCTGGGAATCATCTGGATTTGGACCACCTATAATAGTTTGATTAACCTGCATCATAGAGTTGAGCAGGGCTGGTCGCAGGTAGATGTGGAACTTAAAAGGCGGTACGATTTGATTTCAAATCTTGTCCAGACTATATCCGGATATCAGAAATATGAAAACGAGACCCAAATTTTAATAGCAGAGCTGCGACGGCAAATTGGAGCGACTCCGCCGGGAATTGCAGGGCCTGATTTTAAAGGTTTAACTTCTCTATTACGTATTACAATCGAACAATATCCAGAATTGAAAGCCAGTGAAAATTTTCTTAAGCTGCAGCAGACACTTGCAGGTACAGAACAGCGGATTGCACTGGCGAGAGACTACTTTAATGATATTGCCACTTTCTATAACACACGTTTAGGGATCATTCCAGATCGCTTTGTGGCGTCTATAGGTGGATTGAAAACCAGGACCTTGATGGGCGCTGCCGATTTTGAACGCGCTCCGGTTAAAGTAGAGTTGGCTATTTGAAAGGCTCTATTAAACTTGCGCTCTTCCTCTACTTCAGCCATATAATATAAATGAATATAATAAGAGTAATTCGTTTTAAATAGTTAAGTTGTTGATAGTGGCGGTGGAAAATGGCTGGAAATTCGGCAGACTTTGAATACAAGTTTTTGGATTCTCCATCTACAACGGACGCAGAAACGAACCCCACGAGTTTAAAAGAAGAGACTGACATTCTTGATGCGTATTCCCAGGCCGTTACCAGCGTAGTTTCCAAAGTGGGTCCAGCGGTGGTTAACGTACATATGCGCAGAAAATTCCATACCCGGCCAGGAACTTCACCTCATGAAGCGGAAGGAACCGCCTCGGGTGTAATTATTGCTCCGGACGGATATATTGTTACCAACAGTCACGTTGTTGAGGGAGCTACCGAAATTGGAATTACTCTTCAAGACGGCAGCGATTTTGTTGCGGAACTGGTTGGTAAGGATCCGGCTACCGACCTGGCTCTGGTACGTATCCCGGGATCGGGTTTACCTTCGGCGACTCTGGGTGATTCGGCTAAACTGCATGCAGGTCAGTTAGTGATTGCCATCGGGAATCCTCTCGGATTTCAGAGTACAGTTACTGCCGGCGTAGTCAGTGCGCTGGGCCGTTCACTTCGCAGTCGGAGCGGACGTTTAATCGAAAATATTATTCAAACCGATGCAGCACTGAACCCCGGCAACAGCGGTGGTCCTCTGGTAAATTCTCGCGGTTTAATCGTCGGCATAAATACGGCCATTATACAGTCTGCACAGGGAATTTGCTTTGCGGTTCCTGTAAATACTTTGCGCTGGGTGGTTACTTTGTTAATTCGGGAAGGAAAAGTAATCCGTGGATATCTGGGAATCGCCGGACAGACGGTGTCGTTGCCGGTGAGAGTAATTAGATACTTTAACTTGCCCTTTGATTCGGCTGTGCAGGTTATGGGAGTGGCTCCAAATAGTCCTGCTCGTCAGGCAGGTCTATTATCAGGTGATATTATAATTTCCCTTAATCAACAACCGATATCTGGAATAGATGATATTCACCGGATGCTTACGAGAGATATTATCGGTACCGCAATGCCGGTTATTATTTTAAGAAATTGGACTACTCGAATCGAGAGGAATGTTATTCCGGTTGCCAGTCCGGACTAATATTTTAAGTTTACGTCACCGACGATAATTTTAATTAAACTACCGTCTTTTTGTCTTAACATCAGATTTCCGTCCTTGGTAACGGATTCTGCCAGACCTGAATATATAGTATCCCCACCGTTAATCTGGACCTTCTGACCAAGGGTAACTAATCGGCCTTTCCATCGAGCAAAGATGGTTTCTGTATCAGGCAAAATGTGGTATAAATTATCCATTTCTTTTAATACTTCACGAATTATCTTTAACGAAGAAACCTCCTTCCCCAATAGGTCAGAAAGGCTGGTGGCTAACGGGGCGATCAACGGATAATTCTTCATTGGTAAATTTACGTTGATACCGATTCCAATTACAGTATGTCTCAAGGCGTTCTTGCGAATATCGTTTTCTATTAATATTCCGCAAACTTTTTTATCTTTAATCAGAACATCGTTTGGCCACTTGATCTGGGCCTCCAGACCTGTGACTGATCGGATGCCGGATACTACTGCCAGAGAAGCAATCATTACCATATGAGGAAGGTATTCCATATTGGGGCGCAGAATGATAGAAAACGACAGTCCGCCTTTAGGTGAAAGCCATACCCGATTTAATCTCCCTCGGCCAGCAGTCTGTTCATCGGCAATGATAACTGTTCCGGGTTTCGCGCCCCAGAGGGCTTCTCTTTTGGCTGCTTCCATAGTAGAATCCAGAGATGGGAAGTGAATGATTTTTTGTCCGATAAAGCGAGTATTCAGCTCACTCAGGACTAACTGGGGCAATAAACGGTTCTCTTCCAAACTCGTTCACCTGATTAGTGAAAAAGGAAATAAGCAGAAATTAAGAGAACAATCATAATCACCGCAACCAGAGAGATCCATTTAAGTTCTCGGGTGAAGTTTTCACTAAGAGTGTAAATAGAAATATCTGACTTTGCATTATTGGAGTATATTATCGCAGTTTTTCCGGGTTGAGCATCAGGGACTGGTGAACCTGCGCTAATATTTGAAATAGAACTATTAACAGTGCCTTTATTTTGATTTACGCGACGATTCCGTTTTGATTTAGATGGCATTCAGAACCTCCTACTTAGCTCTGGGATGAGATTTATCATAAGTACTTCGGACATGTTCAGAAGTAAGATGAGTATAAACTTGAGTAGTGGAAATATTTGCGTGGCCTAACAATTCCTGAACCATACGCAGGTCGGCGCCACCGTTTAACATATGGGTGGCGAAGCTATGTCTCAGGGTATGAGGCGTCACTTCAGCCTCAATGTTAGCTGATTTTGCATGTCCCTTTAATATCTGCCAGAGGCCCTGACGGGTTAATCTCTCTCCGCGGACATTTAAAAATACCGCTTTCTCGTCATTACGATTCTGGACTATTTGAGGACGGGATTCTTTTAAGTAAGTATCAATAGATTGAGCTGCGCGAGGATAGATAGGTATCATACGCTCTTTATGCCCTTTCCCAAAACAGCGTACATAACCTCCGGAAGTGTCAATATCTCCCAAATTCAGGGAGACCAATTCGCTTACACGCATTCCGCTGGCATAAAGTAGCTCAAGCATGGCTTTATCTCTTTTCGCCTCAGGTGTGGTTTGTTTCATGGGCTCATCCAGCAAACGGCGTGCTTGAGCCACTGATATGGGTTTTGGTAAAGCTCTCCCTACTTTCAGCGAAGCTATATTCTCCGTGGGATTTTGCTGGACTTTATGCTCTTCGGTTAAAAACTTAAAAAAGGATTTTGCTGCTGCAATTTTCCGAGCAAGTGTAGTAGAAGCATACCTTTTTTCTTTCAGATTTAGCATGTAGCTTAACATTTCTTTGCGGTCAAAATTGTCCCATGAAGGTATGACCCCTCGTTTTGAAGCCTCTTCGGTAATGAAAGTTTCCAATTGAAAGAGATCGTTGCGATAAGCTTCTTCCGTGTTTTTGGAGAAGCCTTTTTCCACCACTAAATAATTTAGAAAGTTGTTTATATATTCTTTCATATCTCTCCACCCGGTTTTAGAATCATCTCATTTTAACATAACTCGAAATAAAAATCTAAAAATGGCGGATATTAGCTTAAAATGGGTTATAATTAACTATAGACACTAATACAATCTTGCCAAAAATAACTTCCGGACTAACCAAGGAGGTAAAAAATGCACAAGACCGGAATGCCGATTGCCGGAGGAATCATTAGCATTGTCGTTGGAGCAATAGGTTTATTGATTGCAATATTGATTGGAATAGGACTTGGGATAGCTTCCGCTTCTCCTAATGCATATTTTGATAACCGCATAGTGCCTGGAGTTATGGGTTTTATTATCTTCGGGGTTGTGATTTACTTTATTCTCAATGCCGTTGCAATAGCAGGAGGTGTCTTTGCATTACAACGTAGAATGTGGGGATTTGCTCTGGCCGGGGCAATTTGCTCTTTTCTCTCCGGATGGGGCTGGATGTTAGGAGTTGCTGCGATAGTACTCATTGCCATATCTAAGCCTGAGTTCAACTATATTATTCCTCCCGCTCCTCCTTCGACGACCGTTCCGCCTTCTATTCCTCCTCTGCCACCTACCGTTTAATATTCAAATATCTAAAAAGGCTGGCTGAGGTTCATTATTCAAGATGCTTCGCCACACTCCAATTGTCGTGTTTTTGATCATTATGTTAAAATAGTTTGAGATCAAATGACGAGCAATCTGATTAAAGAATTATTAAACCAGCTACCGAAATCCCCCGGTGTATATTTAATGCGAAATGCCAGAGGGAATATCCTTTATGTTGGAAAGGCGATAAATTTACATAACAGGGTCAGATCATACTTTTCGACCCCTGCAAAGCTTACTCCGAAAACCAGATTAATGGTGAATCAGGTCAATGATTTTGAATATTTCGTTGTGCCTTCTGAACAGGAAGCCCTCATCCTTGAATTGAATCTGATTAAAAGATATTGGCCGCCCTTCAACGTTTTGCTTAAAGACGACAAGACGTTCCCTTATCTCAAAATAAAATTTAATGAGGAATGGCCAAGGTTGCACATAACCCGGCGTATAGACAATGATGGCAGCCATTATTTTGGCCCTTACGCCAGTATCAGCTCGTTAAGGCAGACCTTAGATATACTGAAAAGGATTTTTCCTTTACGTTCCTGCACAAAGCCAATCGAAGGCAAAAAGAACGCCCGTCCATGTCTTAAATATCATTTAGGTTATTGTTTGGCGCCGTGCGCTGGTAAAGCATCTCGGGCGGAATATGATAGAATTCTGGCTCAATTAATTCAATTTCTCGAAGGTAAACATAGATCCGTTGTCTGTTCTATCAAACAAAAGATGGAGAAGGCTTCGGAATCTCTGGATTTTGAACGTGCAGCACGTTTTCGTGACCAATTGCAGGCAGTCCAAAATGTAGTTGAAGCGCAAAGTATTGCGATGAAGGTTAAAGGTGAAGAAGACGTTATCGCATTCTCTGCTGACCAGGATCAGGCTTGCGTTCAGGTCTTTATGATCCGTCATGGAAAATTGATAGGGCGCGAAAGCTTTACTTTGAAAGGGACTAAAAACGAAGAGCCTGAGCAAATCATGACCAGTTTCATTAAACAGTTTTACAATGCCAGTCCGTATATCCCGCGGATACTGTTACTTCAGCATTCAATAGAAGAACATGAAACGATCCAGAAATGGCTTTCCGGTAAAAGTAAACGTAATGTCTGCATTGAAGTTCCTCAAAGAGGTAAGAAGAAACAGCTGGTGGATTCAGTAGCTGAGAATGCAAGACAGGGATTAGAACAACTTAAGATCAAGCAGTTGGCCATTCCGGCAACTTTAACGGAAGCACTGGCAGAAATACAAAAAGAACTGCATTTGCCTGGGATTCCCGGGCAAATTGAAGGGTATGATATTTCAAACATTCAGGGTACTGATGCTGTTGGAAGCATGGCGGTATTTGAAGACGGAAAGCCCCAAACTTCGCATTACCGCCGATTTAAGATTAAGACAGTCGAAGGAGCAAACGATTATGCCATGCTTCAAGAAATGCTGAGGCGGCGGTTTAGGAGAGGGATCTCAAAAGAAAATGGCAATGTCTCAAGTACATGGGCAATATTACCCGATCTGGTATTGATAGATGGTGGAAAGGGACAGCTCAATGCAGCCCGGGAGGTCATGAAAGAAATAGGTATAGACTCGGTTTCTCTGGTCAGCATTACCAAGGAAAATGAAGAACTTTTTATTCCCGGACAGACACAGCCGATCGTTTTACCAAGATCTTCTCCGGGGCTCAAATTGATGCAGCGTATTCGTGATGAAGCTCACAGGTTCGCCATTAATTATTTTCAAAAATTACATAAGAAAAGAACTTTTACCTCTGTTTTAGATGAAGTAACTGGCATCGGACCGATAAAAAAGAAAAGCTTAATAAAAAAATTCGGAACTGTTCAGGGTATAAGGCAGGCTACAATAGAGGAATTAATGACGTTGAAAGGGATTAACCGCAGTTTAGCCCAGAAGATAAAAGATAACGTGTAGATCCGACTAGATAAGAAATTTTCGGATAGCCTGAGAAACTCCGCTTTTCTCTACATCATCTGTAATATGATTTGCAACCGATTTTAATTTAGGTGGTGCATTTTGCATAGCTATGGAAAATCCGGCGGAGGAAAGCAGAGATACATCGTTTTCACCGTCTCCAATGGCTATGACATCTTTTGTACTTAGCTTAAGATAAGCGGTTAATGCCTCCAGCGCCTTTCCTTTAGAAACCCCCTTATCAATGATATTAATAAAATGATAATCCGGATAAGCCGGGGTGACGGTCCAGGAAAAATTAAGACTACTCTCAAATTGAGCGATGAATTCTCGAGCTTTCTTTTCCTCTTCGGCAGAAGATACTACTATTCCTCCTTTAATGATCTTTTCTTTCTCCCATATCGTTTTAAAGTCTTCAACGGAAACCGTGATCCCAAAGAAGTCTCTACGAATCTTGCTTCTCCAGCTTTCCTTCATGACAAAATATTGATAATTAGAAAAAAGGTCCAGTAATATACCCTTCTTAATGGCAGTGTCAGCTGCTTTCTTGATCATTCTGGCTGAAATATGCCTGGAGTAGATTTCATGGTTGTTTTGTGGATTACATACCAGAGCTCCATCGAAAAAAATATGCGGGCCAACCAGCTTTAACTGATCTAGAATTTTGGTACTGGCTGCCATTACCCGCCCAGTACAGAGTACAATCTGAATTCCTTTTTGGCGGACTTCGTCCAGGGCCTGACAGTCTGCTTCAGATATCTTACCGTCCTTATTAACAAGAGTACCATCTATATCTACGACCAGTAATTTGTATTGATGATTAATCTAAAACCTCCGAATTATTTAATTTTTCATTTAATTCATTTTACACTTTCTTGTCATTATGGGTAAGTCGACTTTCCTCCCAGGTATTTTATTAAAGTGAGGGCGTTCTGAACTGCATTTGCCTTGGCATCATTATTAAAGTAGACGTATATTTCTTTCTTCCCCACGGACAAATTAATGATCTTTTCCGCCCACCGGGATAATTCGGTGTCTGGATAACTACCTCCATAAAGTTCACCTTTACCATGCAAGCGAATATAAGCAAAATCTGCCGTAACCTCAGGAGG
>DEUU01000364.1:21005-21825 GCA_002362735.1 Dehalococcoidia bacterium UBA3254 | reverse complement strand
TTCAAATAATCAGGGAAAAACACTGAGACTACCATGCGAATAAAGATATAAGCCCCCACCTTCGTCATGAGGGGAGCAACAAAGGTAATCACTCCTGAAGGGGCATAGGTATAGACATCCGGTAGCCAGATATGGAAAGGGAAAAGGGCCATTTTTAGGGCTATCCCTACCACTATAAACACCGTGGCAGCTATTATCAATCGTGAATCTTGGAGGCCAGGCAGGATACCGGCCACATCCGCCATATTAAGAGAACCGGTAGCGAAATACAGGAATCCGACGCCCAGTAGATAAAAACACGCGCCGATCGTTCCGATAATAACGTAGCGGATGACGGCTACCGGGGCTTTATCATTGCCGATACCCATGACCGCATAGGCTGTCAGCGAGGCAATTTCCAGAAAAACGTAGACGTTAAACAGGTCACCGGTAACAATGATGCCGCATAAACCGGCGATCAACAACAGCACCAATGGGTACAGACCGTGTATTTTATTGGGGACTTCCCTGAGGAACGATTCACGGGAATAAATCATGCTGAGGAAGGCTACCGATAGGACCAGGACAGTCATAAAGGCTGATAAATTATCGAGCACATACTCAATACCCAGGGGAGGCGCCCAACCTCCCAGAAAGTAATGAACGGGCCCGTTTCGCAGGACTTCTATCAGTCCCAGGATTGAAGCCGCCAGGGAAACCGAGATGCCGGCTAAGGACATTGGAAACATCAGGCTGCGCCGCCAGAACCCGAATAAAAAGGTAAGGAAGGCAAAAAAAAGCAAGGATACGGGAATAATTACCACCATCTGGTCCATCATGG
>DEUU01000364.1:0-20685 GCA_002362735.1 Dehalococcoidia bacterium UBA3254 | reverse complement strand
AGCAGGACAGCCAGGGCTACTCCACTGGTAGCTACCATCACCACAATGGCAGTTAGCATTAATACATGTGGCAATGGATTAACGTACAGTGTGGGGTCGGAGGCTCCGATATTGGGGTCAAAGGTTGGTACGGTCCCTCCGAATTTGGCCGCACTGGAAATAAACAGGAGAATAATCGCCACCTGGAAGATATTCATTCCGATCAGTTTCTTCATCAGGTTTCGTTTGGCAAACATTCCCCATATTCCCAGAGCTATTAAGATGGTGCTCAGAAAATATGGATACTGTTCTAATAAAGTCTGCAGCATTATTTCTCCTTGGACAGACTGTCAAAAATCGATAGCAAAACGCCAAATACCCCTAAAGCAATCCCTATATCGACGCTAAGAATGCCCCAATAGCGTCTTTCCGGGCCAGGTACTCCAATGGGCAGGTAGGAATAGTCTAAAAAGTTTCCGCCCATGATCATACCCACCATTCCGGTCCCGGCGTAGATGATCAGGCCAATCGCACCCATAATAAGTCCCATTTGCGGAGGGAATATTTTGTACGTCACGCTGCGGCCAAGTATCATACGCACCATGATTACATCTGCGGCCAGGATGGTTCCTCCCTGAAATCCACCTCCGGGGCTGTAATGACCGAACATAATCACGTAAATACCGTATATAAAGATAAAGGGAAACAGAATGCGGCCGGCGATACTGACGATGACGCTGCGATACTTAGTTATCATTCCGCTTCCAACCTCCCAATAACATGTAGCAAATCAGACCGGCGGTAAAGATCACTGTAGTCTCTCCTAGGGTATCGTAGCCTCTGTAGTCCGCCAGCACCGCAGTTACCATATCCGGAGTGTGGGTATCCTCCAGCGCACGCTGGATATAGTCCGGAGAAACACGGAGATTAGCCGGCGCCGAGATATCTCCATAAGCTGCCATATCGGTCTCAACGTAGAATAGAACTCCGGCAAATAACACGATCAGAAAAATGCCAAACCACTTCAATCCTTCGACCTCCGGTCCAGGAAAAATAAAGCTGTAATAAGGATTACACCACTGACTCCTGCACCGACTACTACCTCGGTAAAGGCAACATCGGGAGCGCCCATTTGAGCGTAAATTAAAGCTGCGCCAAAGCTAAACGCCATCAGGACAAAACCGGCTGCCACCAGGTCTTTCACCTTCAGAGCGACGAATGCGGACACAATCAGGATAATAAACAGGGCCAGGGTTAAGGGATCATTCATAGTTTTCCATCCTGAGTGATACTGGTATTATCATTTTCATTAACTTTGCTTACGCCCGGGTAGGCTTCAGGTTGTTTCCGATTTAGTATCCAGGGCTGCAAACCGGATCGAAAGGCTGACCTGGCGATGATATGAGTGGCCGTAGGGTTCGCCAGGGCAATAAAGATGAGAATAATCATCAGTTTTCCACTGGTAATTTCGAATCCGTTATAGATTGCCAGTCCGCAGAGAAGTAATATGGCACCCAGGGTCTCAGATTTGCCTACCGCATGATTACGGGAGTAAAAATCCGGTAAACGGATCAATCCTATTCCACTGACAGACAGGAAGAACAGCCCTGCGACAATGAACATTGCCGCGAAAATCGTTAGTATCATTGCTTACTCTCCCTGCCGTGCTGTTCCAGATATTTACCAACAGCCACGGTGCCAATAAAGTTAAGTAAGGCATAGGCGATCGCCAGATCGATAAACATATCAACCCGGTTGTAAATGAAACCTACCACAGCCAGTACTAGAACGCCGTTGGTTCCCATCAGGCCGGCTGAAATAATGCGGTCATACAGGGTAGGCCCTTTGACTACCCTGTATAAAGGCAGAAGCATTAAGGCGACAATGACCACCGCGATTATGGAAAAGGTCGGACTCATTTTTTTAGCTCCTCGCAGGAATGAACCCAGGAGCAAGATGGTGCTGAGTCTTTAATATCACAGAAAATCGCCCCGGCTTTATTTTGCATGAGACCGGATTCCAGGTCAGAGGCAGAGCCCCTGGCAATAGCATGAACCAGGAAAATATTATTATTTAAATCTACGGTGATGGTTCCGGGAGTTAAAGTGATCGAGTTTGCCAGGGTAACCAGAGAGACCTTTTTAGTCAATTTGGATTTAAATTGAAGGAAGCCTGGATCGATCGGCAAACGCGGGTTAAGAATTATCATGGCTATCTGAATATTACACTTGATGATAGCCCACATCAGCCACGGAATATAGAGTATCAATCTCCACGCACAGGAGAACGGGTACCAGACTCCAGAGTTAACGTCTTTGCCGTATTCCGGCTTGTAAATCAGATCCTTAGTCAGATAGGTTACCAGAGCGCTGGCACCAAGGCCGATAAGCAGATATCTAAGCTGATAGTGGCCGGAAATCAATATCCAGAAAGAAAATAATAACAAAAATTCTATTCCGAATGCCACCACTCTGGCCTTCCACCTGGATGATACAGCCTTTCTTCCTTGGGTGACTTCAACTTCTCTGGAGCTTTCTTCCCAGGTTCTTTCTCGATTGAAAATATTCATCTCACTATTTTCCCTTTTTATAATTCTCCGAGGCTTTATTTTTACTGGACTGCTGCGATTCAATTAAAATATCTCCCTTCCACCCGCCTTACCCTTGTCCAAGAGGTATTTCTGCTCACCTTTTCACTTCTCCTCATCCTGCCCTTCTCCCTCTAAGGATGGAGTTATGGAAAGAAGGGGTTATGGTTTTAATATTCCAGACTTCAAGTTGGGAATTTTCCCCTCCCCGTCGATGCTTAAAACATATTCCGGAATCGGATATTCTATTGCCCTGAAAGCCGGATAACTCACCGAAAGAATGGGAGTTGTAGTTCGTTCGGACACCTTATTGGCTACATTGCCGAAAATCCAGTTCGCAATACCACTGGCACTCCGGGCTCCAATGGCAATTAGATCTACCTTGTTCTGGTGAGCGTATTTTACGATCGTCTTTACGGGTGTACCATCGATTACCTCAAAATTGGATTTAATGCCCTGGCCTTGAAGCCTTGAACATTCTTTTTTCAGGTATTCTTTGCCTACCCATCGGGACATTCCGACCACCTCGTGATGCATCACCGGGACTCCTCTAATGGGAGGAGTATTGACATGCAACAGGGTTACTGAACCACCGGTCTTTTTAGCAACAGTTGCGATATACGGCAGGACCGCTTCCCCAACTTCCGAGCAGTCTAAGGGCACCAGGATTTTTGCAAAATCAATTTTTTCTGTTAAATCGGATTCTTTTGATCGAGAGCCAGGCACTATCAGCACCGGGATATCCGCTTTAATTCCCATTCTTTTAGCAATACTGTTTAATATTGAACAGGAAATCTCATTATTGCTTCCAGCCACGGTTGCCACCAGGTCGATACTCTTCTTTTCACTGTATCTCACCACCTCAACAGCTGGATTTCCATAAACAAAATTGGTATAGATGCGAATATTTGCGTCTTCCAAATTTAGTGAGATATTTTCCATATAAGCCATTAATGTGCTGTCCCAGACCTGTTGGGGCTCGGTGGAAAGTCCTAAAAGATGCAATTCGGCGTTGAACATCAGGGCTAGATGGCGGACAAATGGAATGGCAGACCAGGTATTAGTGGATAAGCCCACGGTGACTAAAATCCGATTAAACATAGTGCACCTTCCTAATTGGAATATTCTCCTTAACAATGTAATTTCTATTAAGCATTTTAACTTCAGGTGATAAGTTAATGTTTACTACATTAGTAAACGTTTACTTATTAGGTATTATCTGCTTTAATAATATCAGGGGATAGTTGAATCTAAGTTGAATTTGGGTTTATTAAACGTTAAATCTTGGTTAAATTATGGTTAATCGCATTGGACGAGTCATAAAGTTGTTTGAAAGGCATATTAATCTTATAATTAAATACTCCCGGGCGAGAGGGTTAATAACATGGAAAATTTAGCCAAAATACTGGTCATTGAGGACGATGTCAACATCGCGGATTTTGTCAAACGAGGGCTGTTGCAAAAAGGGTTTGATGTTAAAGTCTCCTTTACCGGCCTTCAGGGATTGGAAACAGCCCGGTCTGTCAAACCGGACCTGGTGATCCTGGATTTGATTCTCCCGGACGTTGATGGAATCGATATCTGCCGTGAATTGCGTTCATGGGGCGACATCGGGATTATTATTCTTACTGCGCGCCATATGGTCGGTGATCGGGTGCTGGGATTAGAGGCTGGGGCTGACGACTACCTTCCTAAACCGTTTGCTTTTGAAGAGCTGATCGCCAGGATACGGTCTGTCTTGCGCCGTAAAAACTCATTATTAGGTGAAATCATCACGATAAAAGACCTTGAAGTGGACACTCTACGTCGGCAAGTACGTAGAGGTAACCATCCGATCGAACTAACCACCCGGGAATACGATATCCTTAAAATACTTGCCGAGAATATTGGCAAACCCGTACGCCGGGAAGTGATTTTCGAGAGAATTTGGGGAGATGAATTTGAATCTGAAACCGATCCCGTCAAAGTATATATTAATTTTATCAGACGAAAATTAAATGCACATGGTGAACCGGACTTAATTCATTCGCTGCGAGGCTACGGCTATGTTCTCGAGGAAAAACCATGAGATTTAGCCTTCGGTCTCAACTTTCTCTCTGGGTCGGACTGACTATCTTAGTCATCGTCTTTTCTGCGATCCTTGTTACCCAGCAGATCACCGTCTGGAGTCTTGAGAATTCTTTGGATGAGAATTTACAGAAACGTGGCTATATGGTCGCCTCAATAATTTCATCCGATATCACGGCGGATGAAGCGGACTATGCTAGCATAATTAGCGATCTGGCCAGTCAGGAATTTTCTTTTGTTTCTTCTCAGCTCAGGGTCATTAGCCCCATTGGAAGCCCGATCGTCGAGTTCGGGAAAATGACAGATGCGGTTATTCAAGATTTAAATATGCAGCTTCAGTCGCCGGAAGTTGATAAGGGTTTCTTTTACACGATACAACCTGAAGGCGTTGCACCATTAAGATCGTATACTTTGCTCGTAACTCATCCGCGGACTCGCTCTAATCTGGCTTATGTCCAAATTATCGATTCACTGGATCAGTTAGAGGGGGCCAGGCAGAATTTGTGGCGAAACGGTATTCTGATTGGTTTGGTTGGTAGTGCATTAGCAATTATAATAGGCCAGATTCTGATTCGTCGGGGATTTAAACCTCTTTATTCAATTGTAGCGGCCATTGATGAGGCTGATTATAATCACCTAAAATCAAGCATGAAGGAGGGCGGTCCGGAGGAATTGGAACAACTCGCAAAAAGCCTATCCGCAATGTGGATGCGACTGGATATGGCTGTGAGCGAAAAACAAAAAGCGATTGGTAACTTGTCCCATGACTTGAGAACTCCTCTCACCGCTTTACAGGGACAACTGGAAATACTCCTTTCACAACCAGGCTTAAGTGTTGAAAATAGAAATAGTTTGGAACGGATGCTCAATGAAACGCAGAGACTGGCCCGGATGGTAAAGAATATGCTGTTGAATGTGCAATTGGAATCAAAACCATATTTTGTGGCCGAAGAAGTCAATCTCAAAGATATCGTGGATATAGTTGTTAGAGAAATGTGGGTACTGGCTGAAGGGCTAAAATTCGAAATCGTCGCCTCTGCCGACTTGATTATCTCCGGAGGCCGAGACCTCCTGATACAAATGCTGATGAATATCGTAGATAATGCAATTAAATTTACACCTAAGGGGGGGAAAATTGAGCTTAAACTGATCTCGGAAGATGGTTGGGCTCTTTTACAGGTGATCGATACCGGCCGGGGGATCCCGGCCGATCATTTGCCCCATGTGATGGAAGCCTACTATAAGGTTAGCTTGTCCCGGAAATCGGAAGGTGAAGGAGCCAGATTAGGATTGGCCATCGTTAAACAGATAGTCGATCTCCATCAGGGAAATATTGGAGTACAGAGCCGCCTGGGTTCAGGAACGATCGTGACCGTAAGATTACCTCTTAAGAATCGCTCCGGTTTTGGAGAGAGCAGGTCATAAGCCGTGAAGTTTTTATTTCGCCGCTTTTTGGCGTTTAGCTCTGTACAACCAGTTTCTTAAAACTAACGGGGGTATGATGGTGGTAAGAAGACTCATTAATATCAAGGCTGAATATGTCGCCTGAGAGATCAAATTCTGATTGAGCCCTATCAATGCCACGATCATGGCTACTTCACCTCTGGGGATCATTCCAATCCCCGTTATTAACGATTCTTTGGTACTCAAGCCGGCGAGCCTGGCTGGAATTCCGCAACCGATGGCCTTTGTCAGTAAGGCTATTCCGGTGAGAGCTAAAATAAATATCAAAAGATTGACGGTGATTACATGTAAATCCATGATAACGCCTAAAGAGATGAAGAAAATAGATGCGAATATGATCTGTAAGTGCTCCGAACCTTCTTTAAATATCCTGGCCCGTTCCAGTGTGATTCCAGCAAAGGAAGCGCCTGCCAGAAATGAACCCACGATTGCGGAAAGCCCCACAAAATCAGCGCCCATAGCATAGAGAAAAGCTACCATGATGGCAAATATAAAAATAGATTGAGGATATTTTTCAGCTATCTTTGTCTTGTCAAAACGAATGATTAATCGTCTCAATAAAAACCTTCCGACAACAATCCCCAACGCTATATACCCAATAGCCTTGGCGAAGGTAATAGAAAGATTTACCGCCGATATGTCTCCAGAAACCAGACCTTGAGATATCGACAAAGCCAGCAGAGCGAGAACGTCATCGATCACTGCGGCGCCGATAATCGCTTTAGCGGCTTCGGTTTGTAACTTTCCCATTTCTCGCAGCACGTTGGCGGTGATGGCGATACTGGTGGCGGTTAGAGCCGTACCGATGAAGACCGCAGATTTGAAATCATAACCAAAAGCCCTCGCTAAAAAATAACCCCCTAAAGCGGGTACAATAACGCCCACCAGAGCGATCAGGAAATAGCGCGGTTTGATGATTTCTTTGATTTCAAATTCCAGCCCTATGGTGAAGAGAAGAATAACCGCTCCCAGATGGGCGAGGGTCGAAACAAAATCGGAATAGGTAACCAATCCCAGTAAACTCGGCCCTACTACAATACCGGCCAGGATTATTCCTACTACCGCGGACTGATTTATTCGGTAAGCCAGTAGATAGCCTGCTAAAGCGACAAATAACAACAAGCTCATCTGAAATTCAGCATCGAATGATATCGAACCAGTAGGCAAGGTTTACTCCGATTTCATCATTATCCTAATACTCATGATACACAAATTAAAAGCGGTTCTTGTTGCGGCTCTCTTAAATGGCGTACGAAGTAGTCCCTGTCACGTCCTGGCGATCGGCGGCAGGATGTTACAAGTATTCTTCAACGCCAGAAGGATGGTTTCTCGATGTGTCTAATAAGTAGTAATTCCTGACATTGTGATATTTCATGATGGGCAATTTAGTGGCTATCGAACGGCGATAATCCATCAGGATACTTGAGTAGTTCCCCCCATGAAATTCATCAACAATGGCATATGATTTAATTAGTAAATATTTTTCGCCTATTCTCGGGAAGTTCTCAGTTTAATAAGGAGTGGGGGAGCGGTTTCCATGAAGAAAAACGCGGCGATGTATTTTTTAGGAATAATTCTGGCAGTGAGTATAATTTTTACCGGTTACTCTTACGCCAGATTTAGTAATAATATTCAAAGTACCCAGGTACAAATTTTGGCTTTAAAAGCCAGCCCCGTATCTGCTCAAATCTTCGCTCCCACGCCTGCTATTGCACGCACTCTGGACGGGCGAAAATATATTCAGACGGATGTGGCAATTAATCCAGGTAACAGCGGCGGAGCTCTGGTCACCAACAACGGAAAAGTGATTGGCATTGTCACCGCTTCGGTCCTTCCGCGGGGTGAAAATGTAGTAGGAATTGGCCTGGCTATTCCCATCGATGTTATTCTGAATTATATCCAGAATAATCTGAAGTAAGAAAATTTTCATCGGGCGAAGACCCCGTATGTTTAAGACCATACCGATATCCAGGTCGGACCAGAAATTTTACCCGAATTTCGGTTAAATTATGAAACTTACTTTCAGCTCACCGGACGTTGATTAAAACCTGGGGGTGTTACAGACTTTTTTATCGTGACAAGCGTTGCCCCGAGAAAATATTTACTTAACTTCGACCAGTTTTATCTCAAAAGTGAGGTCTTTTCCAGCCATAGGATGGTTCGCATCCAGTGTAACCGTACCAGGGCTGACTTTGACGATGGTGACGATCGTGGTCCCACCGTTTCGGCTTTGCATCTGAAGCTGATCGCCGATTTTGGGGTCCATTCCCGGAGGCAATTGTTCCTTTTTTACTTCCAGCATCATATCTTCTCTGCGAGGTCCATAGGCTTCGTCGGCTGGAATGGTGACGGTTTTTGTCTGGCCTAATTCCATATCATAAACAGCGTTTTCAAATCCGCGGATCATCGATCCTTCGCCCATCGTAAATGCCAGCGGTTCACGTCCTTCCGATGAATCAAAGACTGACCCGTCTTTAAGAGTACCTTTATAATGGACTTTGACCCTATCACCATTTTTAACCATAATTTAACAATCCTCGTAGAAATATTCGGGAATACTTTATAGCAGCTTTTGATGAATTGTAACACAGCAAGTCGGCTACCACAATTATCGTAAAAACAATTCAGCCTGCTGAATTTGCCAATTGCCGGCGCCAGCGGTACCAGGCGAACAGAATACCTGTCAAAATGGCGACCACAATGGCTGTCAACTGGGCTTGTTTAAGGCCCCATAACACAATCTCATTGTCTCTTACAAAGAAGATGAGAAACTGGCTGAGAGAATAGCCGAAGATGTAGGTAAAGAAGAGGATGCCCGGTTTTACTTTTTTACGCACCGACCAGAGAATACTGAAAAGGATTATATTAATGAGCATCTCATAAATCGGAGCCGGCTGGTAAGCGATGTCATGTCTGGGAGCAAATGAATTTGGATTTGCCCACACCACTCCCCAGGGGAGAGTAGTGGGATAACCGATCACATCTCCGTTAATGAGATTGCCGACCCGGCCAAAGAACTGCCCGACGACGGCGAAGATCACGGCTACATCCAGGAATTTCCAGATAGAAATCTTCATTCGCCAGGCGCAGATAATAACCGTTAGCACTACGGCGAAGATAGCGCCGTAGAAAGCCATGCCTCCTTCCCAGAAGGCAAAAATTCGCCATGGCTGAGCCAGGTAAGGTCCCAGAGGCTGCTGGACGACATAGTAAAGCCTTGCGCCCACAAGACCTGCCGGAATAGAGATCATGGCTACGTTCAACAACTGGTCGGAGGTTATTCCCTTGAACCTGGCATAAATAGAGGCTACCAACAACCCCACTGCTATACCCACAACATACATCAATCCATACCAGTGTACAGAAAAAGGTCCAATAGAAAATGCCACCGGATCGATGTTAATGGTAATCATAAGTTCACCCCTGCCCCGACCAATTGACAACGTCTTTCATTTATTGTAGATTAATTGAAAAGGAGTTTCAACTAAAAATGGTAATGGATGGGATTGCCGAACGTCTGCACCAGGCGGGTCACAAAGTTACCCCCCAACGGTTGACCATTATCAAGATCGTAACTGAAAGCTCTGAACTCCTTACCCCTTCCGCTCTATTCAAAAAAGTTCGCGATGTAGACCCTCAAATTGGAGAAGTCACTGTATATCGAACGCTGGATGTTCTTTCTGAACTTGGCTTGGTCTGCGTTGTGCATACCGGAGAAAATATACACAGCTACATCGGACGTCCACCCGAACATCACGACCATCTGATCTGTTCGGAGTGTGGAAAGGTCGTCAATTTTACCCAATGCAATATTGCCAAACTGGAAAAAAGGCTGGTCTCGGAGACCGGTTTTGATATCGACGATCACCGCCTGGATTTCTACGGAAAGTGCCGTGAATGTAAAGGAAGAACAAGGTCGCGTTGAGTAAATTTATCATTCTACCGGTGACACTGGTCCTGTTATTCTCGGCATTAGCATGTCAGGGGTCCTCTAATATTAATACCGGTAAAAAATCGATCGTAGTTACCTACTCAATTCTGGGGTCGATCGTAAAAGGCCTTGTCGGTGATCAGGCGGCAGTGATAGTTTCCGTGCCAAACGGACAGGATCCTCACGACTGGGAACCTTCAGCTAAGGATATAGAGGCGATCAATAAAGCCGATCTGGTAATCCAGAACGGGCTAGGACTGGAGGGCGGCCTGGAAAAGACTCTGTCAACGGCAGAAAGGAAGGGAGTCAAATTTTTCACCGCTGCTGACCATATTACCATACGTCATGTCGGTCAGGGAGAGGGCATTCCGTCCGGGGATCCGGACCAGGCAATTGGTGCAGCAGACCCTCATTTATGGATGGATCCTATCACCATAAAAAGTGTCGTTAGCGCTCTTTCTACCGAGTTGAAAACGGACTTTAATCTGGATGTCTCCATCCGGGCTCTGGAACTCGAAAACCAGCTTGATCAGTTGAATCAGCAGATCATGGATATGGTTTCCGTGATACCCGCGGGAGACCGAAAACTGGTCACCGGACATGAATCTATGGGTTATTTTGCTCAGAGATATGGTTTTAAACTGTTGGGGGTAATCGTTCCTAGCCTGTCCTCTCAGTCTGAAGCCTCTGCCGCTGACCTCGCAGCACTGAAGAAAATAATTCAGGAGAACCGGGTTAAAGCCATATTTACGGAACTGGGGACTTCATCCATGGTGGCGAAACAAATCGGGAATGAAACCGGAGTAAAAGTGGTTGCTCTGGCGACGCATAATTTGCCAGCCGACGGTTCTTATTTTACATTTATCAGCAATTTGGCGGATGTGATTACCAGCGCTTTGAAGTAGTATCAGTTTTTTATTTTGAATTTATGTCGAATTTCGTAGATCCTTTCGTCCAAAACGAATTTATGGTGCAGGCTCTGATTGCCGGGGTCCTGGTCTCGATTGCTTGCGCGGTCGCCGGCACCTTCGTGATCCTGCGCGGACTGGCTTTTATCGGAGATGCTCTGGCTCACGGCGTCTTACCCGGTATTGCCGTGGCTTTTCTGGTGGGCTTTCCGGGAGTAATCGGAGCTGCCATTGGTGCCGTCTTCATGATTGGCGGAATTACTCTGATTACCCAGCGTTCGAAGCTGTCCTCTGATACCGCCATCGGACTGCTGTTTGTCGGGATGCTGTCTCTGGGTGTAATTATAGTCTCCCGCTCCAACTCTTTTACGGGAGACCTGACGCGTATATTGTTTGGCGAAATCCTCGGCATCGGCATTCAGGCAATCTTGATCCAGCTTGGGGCGACCATTGTCATTGTCCTTATTGCTATTATCTGTGCCCGGCCGTTTTTACTACTTAGTTTTGATCCTGAACAAGCTCAAGTGGCGGGTTTCTCTTCCCGACTTTTTCATAATATTATGCTTTTTATGATTGCGGTTACCGTGATCGTTTCATTTCAGACGGTGGGTACGTTACTGGTGTTCGGTCTCCTTATTGCTCCAGCCGGAGCAGGCGCTCTTCTTGCGAGGCAGATTAAATCTATGGTTGCCTGGGCGGTTGTCTTCGGGGTACTTTCGATGTATTTCGGTCTGCTGATAAGCTATCATTTTAATCTGGCGGCCGGAGCGGCGATTATCCTGGTCGCGGTGGTTATTTTCTTTATTGTCTTTATATTGCAAAATTTCCGTAACCGGAAGATAGCCGGTGCGAAGGATCTGGCACATGAAGGCTAGCACCGTAGACTCTTATATCCAGACGGAGCATTTGAACATTGGCTACAACAACGAAGTGATTGTAGCCAATGTGAATTTTGAATTAAAAAAGGGACAGGCTATTGCCCTGATTGGTACTAACGGTTCCGGAAAGTCTACTTTGCTCAGGACCATCGTCAATCTTCTGAAGCCGCTGGGAGGAAAAATACGGATATTCGGTGAGCCTCCTGGCGCCTGTCCTCAGCGAATAGCCTACCTGGGTCAGTTTCATTCTTCAGGATTTATCCTCCCGCTCCGGTCAGTCGATGTAGTAAGGATGGGACGCTTCCCTCTGCATGGGCTGACAGGAAAGATGAGTCAAGAGGACGATGAAATAGTCTTCGCTGCGATGAGGACTATGGGAATCGAAAAATTGGCGGATACCCCGCTAAGGTTTCTCTCCGGGGGGCAACAGCAGCGGACTTATCTCGCTCAGGCCCTGGCTCACCGGGCGGATCTTCTGGTGCTCGATGAGCCGACCTCAGGCCTGGACGCAGGAGGTCGCGACCTTTACTTACAGGCAGTCAATAACGAGATTGCCCGGGGTGCGTCCGTCGTCTCTGCTACTCATGATGTTCAGGAAGAAGCTGCTCTCTGTAATCAGGTGATGTTGCTGGCTCGCCGTGTAGTAGCTATCGGAACGTGTCAGGAGGTCCTTACTCCTGAAGCATTACTGGAGACCTTCGGTATCGTCGTGACCGGAGGGAAGCGCTTAACGGTGATTGAAAGCAAACATGGCCACGATCAAAGAGTCAAGTAAGAGAGTTACTTGACCTGGCAGGATGTTGTAAACTGTGGATTAGCCTTCAGTGTCTCTTCAGAAAGATAGAAGTTTCCCTCCGTCGCCATTCTGATAATTCCAGCCTGGACCAGAGTCTGAAGCGCCCAGGGTTTGTAGTCTCTGAGTAGCCGGAAGCTGAATAATGGTCTGGGACCCAGACCTAAAGCGGCCAGCGGCAAGGCCTGTTGATAATCTACCGCACCCTGCATCCGGAACATCGTTATCACGCGGCAAATAGCCCTCCTGGCAAGGGACAGGGAAAAGCGGAATGAAAGTATCAGGAGGATAAACATTACCAGGATTATACCAATCGAGATACTGGTCCCATTCATCTTTATATCCTCTTTTTGTACTTAAACCATGTAAAATCAGGAAAATAATTTTTATAACCTTAACCTAAATGGCGTCGAAACCAATCTGAAGCCAGGTTGGCTACTTCTTCCAGAGCTCCCCGTTCTTCAAAAAGGTGAGTCGCTCCGGGAACGATAATCAGTGCCTTTTCGGCCTTCAAGGCTCTCAGCGCTGTCCGGTTCATTTCTATAACCTGGAAATCTTCTCCCCCCACAATCAGGAGAGTAGGAGCCTTAACGCGAGGCAGTGCGTCTTCTGCCAGGTCCGGTCGGCCTCCCCGCGAGACCACCGCTTGAACAGCTTCAGGGCGTTCTGCCGCAGCTACCAGGGCGGCCCCTGCTCCGGTACTCGCGCCGAAATAACCTAATTTCAGGTTTTCCGCTTCGAGAAATTCAGGCAGCCAGTCTGTCACTTCAACTAGGCGCTGAGCCAGGAGGTGGATATTGAACCGCAGCTTTGCAGTACGGTCGTCGATAGCTTCTTCTTTCGCGGTTAATAGATCAAAAAGCAAGGTGCCGATTCCAGCGGTTTGAAGTACTCCGGCTACATAACGATTACGGGGGCTAAGCCGGCTGCTTCCACTGCCGTGAGCAAATATAACAATGCCATTGAAACCATTTGGAAGGCAAAGGTTTCCGTCCAGAGTAGCAGAAGGGATCTCTATGGTTACCGGACATTCTCCTGTCTTATTTTTATTTAATGCGCTCATATTATCTCCACCAGCCAGTTAACGGTTGATAGTTAGCTCGACTCAGCGATTTCTCTTAAAGCTTCAGCTACGAGCTTGTCATTATCCTTGATGGCGAGGGCCAGATCACCCAGAGAGATTAGACCGACCAGCCTGCCTCCCTCAATTATCGGTAAATAGTTGACTTTGTCTCTCGCCATGATTCTGACTGCCTCTTCAACTTCAATGTCCGGTGAAATCGGTTTTGGGTGAGTGACCATATAGTCTTTAGCGAGGCAAGTTGAACCGCTTAAGTCATTCGCAATGCAGGCCGCGGCAATACTTCTGTCCGTAACCATCCCCCGTAGCTGCTTCCCTTCACATACCGGCACTGCGCCTACCGAGAAATTGCGCATGATGGTAGCCACGTCCATTAAAGTGGCTTCCGGCGCTACACAATGGACCTCTTTTAAACGAATATTTCTGACTTTCATAAATTGCCTCCTATCTACATTTTAATCTGTTTAATTGAAAGTGCAGATGAGGGTCTAGATCCTCATCCGCACTATGCTAATTTTTAAAGAGGAAGATATGTTGGAACTTATGGTGTCTGCATTTTTTTGATTTTGGTACATACCGTCCATTTGATTAGCCCCTGAATGACTGTTTGATCTCATTCTAATTTGCTTGAGCGATCGTTTTATCCGCAATGAGATATAATCTATGTCAAGCATTTTCATGTATTTCGCAGCGATTAAAAACAATATCGATACACATAAATAATGACGGTATTCGATAAAAAGGACCTGGTTTGCATCATGAAATATCTGACGTTATACTGAGGAAAACCATGATAACCGATTTTCTGGCGCTGTTTCTTTTTGAGCTGGCAGCG
This sequence comes from Dehalococcoidia bacterium UBA3254, assembly GCA_002362735.1. Next base: position 6,162 of record DEUU01000364.1, on the reverse strand, counting down.
ATTATTTTTGCGGCCAAGCTTGGTGGTGAAATTTGTGAAAGATACCTTAAACAGCCGGCCGTAGTCGGAGAATTGGCTATGGGAATGATCATTGGGCCTTATGCTCTGGGTAAACTTCCAATACCTGGACTCGGTCCGCTTTTTCCGATGGTTTTGCCTCAGGCTGGTCAGGTTATCGCCACTCCTGTCTCCAATGAGCTTTATTTCATCGCCCAAATAGCCGTGATAATACTTCTGTTTTCGGCGGGTCTGGGTACTGATTTCGGACAGTTCTTTCGTTTTGCGGGTCCAGCTTCGTTTGTAGCTATTGGAGGGATCGCTGTTTGTTTTTTTCTGGGAGCTGCGGCGGCTGTCTTCTTCGGTCTGGCAAACAGTTTGTCCGCTCCAGCTGCATTGTTTACCGGCGCAATCGTCAGTGCAACTTCCACGGGTGTTACCGCCAGGATATTACGTGATCTTGGCAAACTGGGAACGCCGGAAGGCACTACCACGCTTGCAGCCGATGTGATCGATGATGTGATAGGAATTTTGGTCCTTACCGTTGTCCTGGGCATTACTTTGGGCGGGTTCCATTTCTCCCAGGCTTTTCTGAATGTGGGAAGAGCAATGGGATTCTGGGTTTTTCTCACCGTCGCGGGTATTCTGGCAGCCAAATATATTGCCCGGTTCGCCAGTTCATTTAAAGTGGTCGGGGCCACGTTATCCATTGCTCTGGCGCTAGCACTCTTCGCCGGTGGACTGGCAGAGCAATTTGGTCTGGCAACGGTAATCGGGGCTTATTCTATAGGCCTGGCGTTGTCTAACACCAGGCTGGCCGGTTTATTGACGCGACCCATTGATACTTTACACCACCTTTTTGTACCTATCTTTTTCGTGATTATGGGCATGCTAGTAAATTTCCAGGCGGTTGGCGCCGTGATTTATTTTGGGTTGGCTATCGCGGCTCTCGCGATCATTGGTAAGCTTCTGGGTTGTGGTTTGCCTTCTCTGGTCATCGGTTTCAACATTCGAGGGTCTGTCAGAATTGGGCTGGGGATGATTCCCCGAGGCGAAGTGAACCTTATTATTGCCAGCGTGGGACTGACTCGCGGAGTTGTATCGAATAAAATATTCGGGATTGCCGTCGTCGTGGTGATGATTACCACTATTGTATCTCCAATTTTGCTCTCATTTGCCTATCGTCGGGGTGAAGAAGGCCAACGGGTAAAGGTATCGTAAGGAGGAGAAGCATGTCTTTTCATTATGAGGTAGTTATTGATCCTCCCATGGGGGAACTATTTCGACATCGTTTTCTTGCCAGCGTCAGTAAAACGAAATGTTGTGAGATGTTCAAGCTCATGTCGCCGGGAATGCCCAATCTCTGGGAATTCAAGACTGGAAAAGATATCTTTACGCTCTCTTTCAACGAGGAACCGGGGGAGCAGAAAGAAAAGCTCTCGGTGGATTCATTAACGTTGGACCTGAAAGATATCATCATAGATACCGTAAAGAACGGGTTGACCGAATATTTACTTTGTTTCTTATCGCCTCTTTCTAAAGTCCCAAGGGCAGATTTTGAAGGTAAAGTTAAAGAGTTCTTTAAAAATGTCGAAAGCGTAATGTAAGAGTACGCCCTGAATCTTATGATGATCCTTCTTTGTTATAATGTTGAGTGACAGGTAAAAAAATAACGTGCAAGATAGAAAACTGATCATACGGGATGCGAGGCTTAATGAACTGGATGAAGTGTCCCGAATTTTAGAAAGGGCTTATTCTCAGTATGCGGACTTCTTGCCGGACCAGGACTGGAAAAATTATCTCAATGATATTATAGACGTACGCAGCCGCCTTCCAGAGGCTGAGTTAATCGTAGCGGAAACCCACAGCCGGTTGGCAGGGACCGTCACTCTGTATTTAAAATATGCCAGCCCATCCGTGGAGGGGTGGCTTCCGGGTTGGGCGGGTGTGCGTTTACTCGCCGTCGATCCGGACTTCCGTGGCCGGGGTATCGGCCGAGCCCTGATGGACGAATGTATCCGCCGCTGCCGAAAGCAGGGTATCAAGACCATCGCTTTGCATACTTCGGAAATGATGGGCGTGGCCAAGCGAATGTACGAGAAAATGGGATTCAAACGGATACCTGAGTTTGACTACCACCCCAGACCCGGGGTGGTAGTCATGGCTTACCGGATGGACCTTTAGCCGATTTTAAAAAATAATCCACATTCACCCATCCCCCAGTATGACCGGGGAAGCAAACGACTGTCATGCAAGTATGAATCCACAATAACTGATCTTCCAATCGGTTGCGTGGTATATCCTTTATTGATACAATTAACTACGAAATAAACCTGTTTTCCAGTATCGTTGAATCAGGAGAATAAAACTTACATGGCGGAAAGATATAATCCCCAGGAAATTGAGAAAAAATGGCAGCAAAAATGGGCTGAAGACAAGCTCTACGAGGCCAAAGAAGATAATTCTAAAACTAAATGGTATGCCCTCACGATGTTCCCTTACACCTCCGGTGATCTTCATATCGGCCACTGGTACGCGATGGCGCCTTCAGATGTCCATGCCAGATTCAAGCGTATGCAGGGCTTCAACGTCATGCACCCTATCGGGTTTGATTCGTTTGGTTTGCCGGCTGAAAATGCGGCTATCAAAAGGGGCATTCACCCCTTTACATGGACCATGAAAAATATCGAGAACATGCGCCGTCAGTTAAAGACCATGGGTGCGATCCACGATTGGAGCCGCGAAGTCATTACCTGTCTTCCGGAATATTATAAATGGACACAGTGGTTCTTTTTAAAGCTTTACGAAGCCGGACTGGCTTACCGAACAAAAGCTCCGGTCAATTGGTGTCCTGCATGCCAGACGGTTCTGGCTAACGAGCAGGTGGTCGAAGGTTTCTGTGAAAGATGCGATTCCGCGGTTATTCGCCGTGATATGGAACAGTGGTTTTTTCGGATTACCAGATACGCTGATGAGCTTATGCAGCATGACAATCTGGAATGGCCAGAACGTATTAAAATCATGCAGAAAAACTGGGTCGGCCGCAGCGAAGGTACAGAGATTTCTTTCGCTTTGCATCATTCCGAAGTTGAGGAAAAGGAAATCCGCGTCTTTACGACCCGTCCAGACACTATCTACGGAGTGACTTTTATGGTGCTAGCCCCGGAGCATCCTCTGGTAGCCAAGCTGACTGCCCCGGAGAGAAAGGGTCAAGTTGAAGATTATATCATGAAGACTCGCCGCCAGAGTGATATCGAGAGACTTTCAACTGAAAAGGAAAAGGACGGTGTCTTCATTGGAGCCTACGCAACCAACCGTCTAACCAATGAAAATGTGCCTATCTGGATTGCTGATTATGTCCTGACCAGCTACGGCACGGGCGCGGTGATGGCGGTTCCAGCGCATGATACCCGCGATTTCGCTTTTGCCAGGAAATACAATCTGCAGATCAAGGTTGTAATCTCGCCGCTGGACTGGAATAATGAGCCTCTGACAGAAGCCTATACCGAGCCTGGAATGATGGTCAATTCAGCCCAGTTTAACGGCACTCCCAGTCAGGATGGTATTAAAGCCGTCACCCAATATCTGGAGCAGAAGGGCTGGGGAAAAGGGACGGTCAGCTATAAGTTGCGCGACTGGTTGATTTCCCGTCAGCGTTACTGGGGAGCTCCCATCCCAATTATTTACTGCCCGAAATGCGGAATTGTTACTGTGCCCGAGAAAGACCTGCCGGTAAAATTGCCGGAAGATGCAGAATTTAAGCCTACCGGTGAATCACCTTTAAAATATAATGAAAAATTTGTGAACACAATATGTCCCACCTGTGGCGGCCCTGCGAAAAGAGAAACGGATACTCTGGATACCTTTATGTGTTCTTCCTGGTATTACTATCGTTATACCAGCCCTCACTCTGAAAATGCTCCTTTTACCAGAGAAAAGGTTAAATACTGGATGCCGGTTGATCTTTATACCGGAGGAGCGGAACATGCGGTAATGCATCTATTCTATGCCCGCTTTTTTACCAAAGCAATTAGAGATATTGGACTCATTGATTTCGATGAGCCGTTTCTGCGCCTTTTCAATCAGGGCACCATTATCTCCCAGCATATGAAGATGAGCAAGTCTCGAGGCAACGTAGTCAATCCAGATGCCTACGTCGGCCAGATGGGGGCGGATACAGTAAGGGCATATTTGATGTTCATCGCGCCCTGGGAGAGGGGTGGCGACTGGAATGACAGCGGTATCAGCGGCGTTTTTCGCTGGTTGAATCGCATCTGGAACCTGATACTGGACGGATATACACCAGCCCCGGGAGCCAATCCGGATGATCAGAAAAAGGCCGAACAGGACCTTTCTCGCCTCACTCATCAGACGATCAAGTCAGTTACCGATGATATAGAGAAGATCCGCTTTAATACCATGATAGCTACTTTGATGGAGCTTACGAATTATCTGGATGACGTCCGGACGAAGGGCGCAGTCAGTGAACCTGCCTGGAAGACCGCGCTGGATAACTTGATGCTAATGATAGCGCCGACAGCGCCGCACATGGCGGAAGAACTCTGGATGCTGACCGGTCACGCTTACAGTATTCACAATCAGAAATGGCCTGCCTGGAGTGAAGATATCGCCAAAGTGGAACAGGTGACGCTGGTAATCCAGGTAAACGGCAAACTTCGGGATCGTTTTCCGGTTTCGGTCTCTATCACCGAGGAGGAAGCCAAAAAATTGGCCCTTGACAGCCCGAAGGTTAAACCGCATCTGGAGGGGAAGCAGGTTGTAAATACCATCTATGTTCCCCGAAAACTGGTTAATCTGGTAGTGAAGTAACTTTCCTTGCAAGGGGATCCCTTGCAAAATTGTAAGAGTGAGGTAGGATTGCCGCAAGCGGATATTAAAGCGAATCTTGAGATCGTGCAAAAACGCATCGCACAGGCTTGCCGCAGGGCTGGACGATCACCCGAAGAGGTCATTTTAATCGCTGTAACCAAGACCGTCAAGCCGTCAGAAATAGAGGCGGCGTTCCATTTAGGGGTGCGGAATTTCGGAGAAAACCGTGTACAGGAAGCTGCAGAAAAGATCGATGCCCTGGGAGTCCTCGAGCCTTGCCCTGTCTGGCATATGATCGGCCATCTCCAATCAAACAAGGTTAAAACGGCTTTAGATATTTTCGATATGATTCACAGTATAGACTCTCTTGCCCTGGCGGATTCGATAAATCAAAAAGCTCAGGGCAGGGCTGGAAAGGTTCAGGTTCTGCTTCAGATCAACATCGCTGGAGAAACAACCAAAAGCGGATTTTCTTTGAGTGAAATAGAGTCTTCTTTTGTGGCTATTCGGAATATGCCCTGTATAGAGATCAGGGGGCTCATGACGATCGCTCCATTCGTGGATAATCCGGAACAGGTAAGGCCCGTATTTCGCAGGTTAAAAGAATTAAGGGCCTCTTTCCAGCTTCAACATCTGTCAATGGGCATGACGGATGACTTCGAGGTGGCGGTTGAGGAAGGCGCTACCATGGTTCGAATCGGCAGGGCAATATTCGGGGAGAGAAGGTAAGGAGGTCAATCATGAAACTGGCATTCATCGGCGGTGGAAATATGGCGGAAGCGATGCTCTCAGCGGTCCTGGTAAAAAAGATCGCATCTACCGGGGATATTACTGTCAGTGATATCGCTGAAACCCGGCGTTCTTATCTTCAACAGAAATATAACGTATCGGTTACAGAAAGTAATCTTATAGCTATCGATGGCAAAGATATCATTTTACTGGCAATTAAACCGCAGGTCCTGAACGATGTCATGGCTGGTTTGAAAGATCAAATCAAACCGACCCAGCTGGTAATCTCAATCATCGCCGGTAAAAGTGTGAATACTATCAGTAACGGGTTGTCCCATTCCTGCATAGCGCGCTCCATGCCCAACACCCCGGCTCAGATCGGAGAAGGCATGACAGTCTGGACAACCACACCCCAAGTTACCGCTGGGCAAAAGAAATGGGCGGGCTCTATATTGGGAGCCATGGGAATAGAGATTTATGTGGATGATGAGAAATATCTGGATATGGCTACCGCTGTCAGCGGCAGCGGCCCGGCCTATGTCTTCCTCTTTATGGAGGCGATGATCGATGCCGGCGTGCATATGGGTTTCAGCCGCAACATCGCCG
>DEUU01000089.1 GCA_002362735.1 Dehalococcoidia bacterium UBA3254 | reverse complement strand
CAGCTTAGCCAAGGTCTTTGCTGGCGGTGATGCCACCATGTCAGCTCCACTGTCAGTGGTAGCCGCCCTGTCCTCTGGAAGAAGAGCGCCAGTAGCCATTAATCACCATCTGGGAAGCAAGGAAACCTTACCGTTATGGAAGAAAGTAGATCATCTGACACGGGGCAATGTGGACTGCCTGTCCTGGCAGGGGCGGGTTAAGACGCCGGAGCTTTCGCCTTCCCAGCTCAGCCTGGACAAAGAAGATGTGATGAGACTGGAGAAGAGCGCGGTGGAAACCGAGGTCAGCCGATGTCTCAACTGCGGCTGTGATGGCGTGAACCCTTCCGATATGGCTGCCGCTCTGGTAGCTCTGAATGCCAGGATCGTGACTACCAAGAGGACTATTAATGTTGATGAATTCTGGGTTGCAGACAGAGGGCTTACGCCGACTCTGCTGGATAGCGACGAAATAATAGTTGAGATCCAGATACCGAAACCATTAGCTGGAATTAAGAGTTCATTTATAAAGTTCGCCATGAGGAGGTCTATTGATTTTCCAATCGTCAACTGCGCTTCTGCCATAGATAGTGAAGATGGAGTAGTTAAATCGGCCAGGATATGTCTCAATGCGGTGTATTGTACCCCTTATCGAGTTTTAAAAGCTGAAGATATCCTTAAGGGCAAGATTATAGATGAAGCTAATGCAGAAGCAGCCGGGGCCGCCGCGGTGTCCGATGCTATCGCTTTGCCTTATAACAAATTCAAGATCCAGATAGCAAAAACCCTGGTCAAAAGAACCATATTAGCCTGCAAATAATTCAAGGAGATAGCTGAATTATATTAATAATTTATATAGCTCCGAAATAATGAAAAAAGTGCTATATGTCATACACATTAAAAATATATCTTCCTAAATATTTAGGGAAGATTGGCCAACGCCCGGCCATAAAGTGCGTTTACTTTAGCCCTGGCATAGGCCTGGCTATGTAAATTATCTATCGTTTCCCGAAGGTCAACTTGACCTGCACAAAACGTCATAATATCAATTAATGAAACCGGGATGCTACCCCACCGGAGGTCTGGTGTTGGGAGGCGGGGGATTTTTCATACCAATGCGGAAATATTCCCCACTCGCTTTCCGCTTCCATTCGACACGCTGATTTAAAGGAAAATTCATAGTGATGGCATTCTGCGTGCAAGCGGCGACGCAGTTACCGCAAAACCAGCATTCATCAGGATATAACACTATAGGCGGTTTTCCCTTGTTTAAATCCGGGACCATGACGTCGGTACGACAGACCTCGATACAGGAATTACATCCCTTGCATTTTTGACTATCGATCGTTACGCATTGATTCGGTGTGGCTGGATTCGGTACCATATAAACAGCATCTTCCATTTTGACTAAACTCCTATTTAAAGCTGGCAATGTTTAGCATAGTTATCGTTGTATTCCGCAGCATTTGGCGACAGAAGCCAGTAATTAAGAGGCAAATACCCGGTCTTGATGCGCCCATTCTCATTCTTGATCGTGAGGTATTTCCTCCATTCGGGCGGGTCTGTTTCAGGATAATCCAGCCTTTTAAAACCCAGCGGCCGACTGCTGGCTTTCCGAGCTCGGCTGGCCTGAATAATAATCTCATTCACAGTAGCCTGTGAAAGAGATTCCAGGATATGGCCCAGCTCATGAGGATTCCTGGCATAAGCTGAGGAAAGCTCGCTTTCTCTCAGGCTGTTGAGCCATCTCAGCCCCGTCAATAGCACCTCCTCGTTTCTACACTCGCCGCAATAGTCCTGCATCACACGGACCAATCCCATTTTCAGCTCTTTCCAGCCTAGACCGCCTTTCCGGCTGACGGGTGCATACACTCGTGTCTTTTCCCGTTCTACTTGCTTTCTATCGATAAGCGGTTCAGCTACCGTAGAGGAATATCCGGCAGCTTTCCTTCCAGCGTACCTGCCGGTGCAGGCCGACCCTGAGTGATCGGAACCGGAAAGCAGTGTCGAACCAGCAACATATAATCCTTTAAGGTTGGTTTTAAGGTCCCAATCAAATACCGGGCCGCCTCCGGCCATCCCTCGATACTGGCGCGGCCCGTGTCCTTTCCACCAGGCTCCCCATGTGTATAAGTCCGGCGGCTGGACTGTAGCTTGAAGCATATCCTGATCTGGGTCAAATCCCCAATTCTGGAAAGTCCAGTAGACCGGTATCAGAGTTTTGCCTTCATTTCCTATCATCAATCCCCAGATTGCCCGGCGCTCGTGTTCTGGCATTCCAGGCAAATCAGCATAGAGGGGCAGTTTGAATTCTCCTTTCGCGATACGCTCCGGGAGATCAGGTGTAAGGCGAGGACCGTCATAGACAAAGGCTCTTTGACCTGGGGCGCAGTGGTTACGCTCTTCTACCGTTTTTAACACCTTTCCGTTGCGGTCTACCCAGGGAATCTCCTTACCTTCGGCATCGACCAGAGTACAGGCAAACCAGGTATTATGAGAACACCCGGTAGAATACATAAAATAGCTGAAGCCTCCGCTCTGCATATTGGTATTGCTGCCTTCCATATTGGCAAATTCCACTCCAGCGTCCCACATAGCAGCAAAGCTTTCTGGAGTATTATTGGGTTCCTGTAGAGAGGCTGCACCTTTTAATTCCGTGTCGAACATCCATAAACCGTTAGGCTTGCTAGTCGAAATAATCGTAGCTTTAGATTTAAAAATATAAAACTCCCCGGTGCGTGTGTTCACACCAGTAGCGCCAATTACGCGATTGCCCGGTTGGCCTCCTTCTGTGAGTAAAGAAGTAATGGTGATGCGGTTATATATACCGATTCCGAGGCGTTTAAGTTCTTTATAGAGCGCTGGTTTTACATTGGCCGCCTGCACCCGGATAGTGAATTTATTATCATAATCATAAGCGAACATTAATCTGGTCTTCTCATCTCGGAAAGGAGCGCCGATAAACAGGTCATCCACATCCCTGACTTTGACTCCCATTCTTTCAATATCCAGCAAAGCTGGGTAGCTCTCCATACAGGTGATATAAGCAGCAATACCGTTGCCGAATTCTCCATATCCCCACTCGCCGTAAGTCTGCTTCAATGAAGCTATCATTTCCTCCGGAGTTATTTTCGAGCAAGGATTAGTGCAGGCCAGATGCCAGTGGTCCACACCGTCTCCACCGGCGCCGCTGCGAATCACCGAACCTTTTTCCACCACTACCACTTTGGCTCCTCGATTGGCTGCGCTGATAGCAGCATGGCAGCCGGCGATACCGCCGCCGATAATCAGGACATCCGCCTCAACTTCGTTCTCTTTGGCATAATTTACCGGATACGGCCACTTTTTTAATTGGGCATATACAGCTTCTCTCAACTCCTTATCTCCTTTCAGTAGTTAGTATCAATTTCCAGCCTACCAATCGTACCGTAATTGTGATTAAGCTATTCAATATATTGAAAATACCGTACAAATCACTTCTAATTAGAAGTCGGCATATCTTAACACAGGTCTTATACTATTGCTAGTTTAGTCAGATACGCTTCTTCTTCCATCTACCAGAGCGGAAGTAGCTGGTATAAGCTATCATACTGAGGACCAGGCCGGAAACCACTGCCCAGCGCACACCGTATACTCCCAGTTCGGTATGGCTGAGAAACCAACCCAATGGAATCTGAATTATCCAAATAATAATAATTCCTATCACCAGCGGCGGCAGGGTATCTCCAGCGCCCGAGATACAGTTCTGTAAAACTAAATTAAATGCCATGATCATATAACCAATGGCGGCTATTTTGACATAATCGTCCGCGATAGCACCCAATTCAGGATCGGAACTGAAGATGTTGACTACGGTCTCTGCCCAGATCAGTATCGCCGTCCCTGCGACAATTAATACGCCTTCCGAAATTAACAGTGCTGTCCAACCACTTTTCTCCGCTCTCTCCATTTGGTGAGCTCCCAGATTTAATCCTACCAGCACTCCAGCGCTGGCTCCGATACCCATTATGGGCATCATTAACAACATATCGATGCGTTGACAGATAGTATGGGCTGCAACTGCTGCAGTACCAAATCGTACTACAAAAGTCGTCATCACTATCTGTCCCAATTGCATTTGCAGCATCATCAACGAAGCTGGAATACCGATAGTTATTAGCCGCCAGATCACACTCGGATCGAACCTGAAATTTCTGAAGGAAAGGCGCAATCTCGAGCGCCCACTTATTAAAATAGCCAACCCTAACAATGAGCCCAGGGTCTGGGAAAAAACTCCCGTTAACGCGGCACCACTAGCCCCTAGAGAAGGGAAGAAAAACCAGCCGAATATCAGGAAAGGGCAGAGAATGACATGTGCGAATCTAAAGATGACGGCTATTTTCATGGGAGTCAGGGTGTCTCCAGAAGCCTGCATCGTACCATCGGTGGCAAAGCGTACTCCAATAGCAATCATACCGATGAAGTTGATACGCATATAGGGTGCCCCTATTTCCACTACCTCCGGAGAGATTCCCATCAAACCCAGCATCCAGCGGTCAAGGAGAATACCCACCACGGCCAGCAGAATACCGAAAATAACGGCGATAACCAGAGCTTGCTGTGCTACATGAACAGCCTGCGGCTTATCCTGTGCTCCCATATAGCGGGAAACCATCGCACGTAAACCGGTAAAGACACCCATGAGGAAAGCGTTGACCAGCATAACCATCATACTGGCGACACCGACAGCTGCAACGGAATCTGGGCCCAGTCTGCCCATCCAGATCATGTCGACCAGGGGGCCTAGAATGTTTAAGCTATTGGTTACGATCATCGGCCAGGAAAGAGATAAGAGGTTTTTAGTGACACTGCCCTGTGTCCAATCTCTGGAAATACGAGGAGCGGCTGCGAGTTCACGGCTGGAACGGTCGTTAGATTCTTCTATCATCTGGGTTTTTTACTCTTGAATGATCTAATCTAAAAGGGAAATTAAAAGTTTCAGCGACATTGATGATAACAACATCGTAATTTTTAACAGGAGAAAAATTTCTATCTGGCTACATTGCGGAGTATCCCAATTACACTTTCCGTGCCTAGCTCCTGTTTTTTAATACTTAATTGACTTAGAATTTAACTGCCTTAGAAATAAAAAAACAAAAGATAATATTATAATGTACTCTCGTCTAAACCCTGATACAGGCTACCTCATG